>DATDDC010000525.1:0-5173 GCA_036523995.1 Anaeromyxobacter sp. | reverse complement strand
CCGGCAGCACGGGCGCCTCGGCCCGGATCGGGCGGGGCGGCGGCGCGGGCTTCTTGCCGAACCCGAGGAGCACGAAGGCCAGGATCCCCACGAGGACCGCCACCCCGCCGCCGATGAGCGCGATGGGCAGGCCGATCCCGTGCGGGGGCGGCTTCGGGATGACCGGGATCTTCGGCATCGAGGAGGGCGGCTGCGCCGAACGCGCGCCGCCGCCTTTCCGCGCGAGCGCGGCGAAGGGATCCGGCGCGCCGCCGGCGCTCCCGTACGCCTCCGGGAGGGAAGCGCGCGCGGCTGCGAAGAGGGGATCCCCGGGCGCCACCTCCATGCCGTGGACGGGGGTGAGATCGGAGAAGAGATCGACGTATCCCGAGTCGCCCTGCGGCGGCCGGGCCTCCTCCTCGGCGGCCGCGGCCGGCTCGATGGCGACCTGGCTCGTCTCGTCGCCCGGGATCTGCGGCGCGCCCTCCGGCGCGCCGTTCCGCGCGGGGGCGGCCGCCTCGGGGGCGCCGTAGGCGAGTGGAAGGTCCGGGATCTCGAGGGAGGCGGGCACCGCGGCTGCGGTGCCCGGCGCATCCGGCTGGGCCGCCGCGCTCGCGGCCGCGCGCACGACGATGAGGTGGCCGCAGGCCTTGCACTTCAGCTTGTAGACCTTCCCCGGCGAGGGCGGATCGGCGGTGGCGTACTTCTTCCCGCACCGCTCGCAGGAGAATTTCACGCTCGAATCCTACTTTTGGACGCGACCGAGGCGCAAGGACGCGGGCGCGCGCGTGCGGCGCTCGGCGCGGACCGGTCCTACCGTTCGTGAACGACGAGGGCCACGCCGACCGTCGACGCTTCCACGCGGACGGGAGAGGCTCGCGTGGAGAGCGTGCGCGTCTTCCCGGCCTCGGCGCGCGTCTCGCCCAGGACCTCGAGCTCCACGGGCGCGCCCGTGGAGAGCGCCTCCTCCACCGCGGCCGCGATCTGCTCGCCGGCGACGCCGGGGAGGACCTCGGCCGGCGTCCGCCCCGCCTGCGCGTCCGCCCGGACGCCCGCGAGGTGCGCGAACGCCTCGTTCACGCGGACGAAGCGCCCCTCGCGATCGACGAGGGCGAGCGCCATGGGCGCCGCGGCCCACGCCGCGCCGAGGAGGGCGGCCGTCGACTCCGCCTCCGCCCGGCTCCGCTTCGCCTCCTCGAAGAGCTGCGCCCGGTCGAGCGCCGCCGCGCAGAGCTGCGCCACGAGGCGCACGAAGGTGCGCTCGTCGGCCTCGAGCGCCCGCGCCTGCCGGAAGGCCACGGTGAGCGCGCCCAGCGCGCGGCCCGACGCCAGGAGCGGCACGACCCCCCAGCTCCCCTCCTCCCGCGCGGCGCGGTCGGCCTCGAGATGCGGGTAGCGCAGGGCGATCTCGGTGGCGTCGAGCCAGAGCGCCCGGCCGGTGCGCACGACCTCCGCCGCCGGCACGGGGGCGTCGAGCAGCATGGGCGCGTTCGCCTCGTCGGTCGGCCGCCCGTGGCGCGCCACGAGCACGAGCCGCTCGTGCCCGGAGAGGGCATGGATCTCCGCGGCGCAGGCGCCGACCGCGCCCAGGGCGCGGAAGGCCACCGCCGCGACGTCGCGCGGGGGCGAGGCCACCGACAGGGTCGCCGCCGTGAGCTGGAGGTGCTGGAGCCGCTCGGCGAGCCGCTTGTGCGCGTCGAAGACGCGGGCGCGATCCACGGCGTGCGCGCACTGGCGTACGGCCGCCAGGAGGAAGGCCTTCTCGTCGTCGTCGAAGGCGCGCGGCACCGCGAACTGCAGCCCGACCGACCCCTTCGAGCCGCCCGACATGATGGGGAACGCCGCCCACGCCTCCAGGCGCTCGCGGCGCGCGAAGGGAACGAGGATGGGGAAGCGCTTCGCGACGTCGGCCTGCGAGCGGAGCCACACGACCTGGCCGGTCCGATAGGCCTCTGCGCACGGCAGGGGCTCGTCCGCGAACACCCGCCGGTACCCGGACGCGTACTCCTCCGTCATGCCGAGCCCCTGGACGAGCTCGAGCTCTCCGGGCCGCCGCTCCCAGAACACCACCACCGCCCGCGCCTCGACGAGGCCGAGGGCGCGGTCGAGGACGACGCTCGTGACCTCGCCGAGGGTCGCCGCGGCGGAGAGCGCCTCGGTGAGCCGCTGGAGGCGCTTCAGGTGCTCCGGCCGGCTCGGGACCGGATCGGCGGGGGTGGGCTCCGGGGGGGCGCGCACCCCGGAACTGTAACGCAAAACCAGGGTGCACGCCGCCGGGCCACCCCCGGCCGCCGAGCTGCCCTATGGGCAGCTGCTCCGGAGCAAGATGGGCACGCCGGGCCCGACGGGGCGCTCCCGGTCGGCGGGCGGCCGCCCGGCGCCAGGCCGCCCTAGCGGCGGCGGTTCCGGACCAGCTCCACCGCGAACCAGATCGCGAAGGCGACGAGGACGTAGCCGAGGAGCCTCGGCCTCCGTGCCACGATGGCGATGGCGCCGGCGAGGACGATGGCGAGGGGCCAGCTGATGCGGAGCATGCGGCGTCGGATGATACGCCAATGCGCGCACCGACGCCTCCTCGGCGGCGCCTCGGCCGGCTGCGTGCCGCCCGGCGAGCGGCTATACGTCGCGCCATGCGCGTCCTCGCCGGCACGAGCGGCTACTCCTACCCGGCGTGGAAGGGCCGCTTCTACGACGCGGCCCTCCCGGCCTCGCGCATGCTCTCCGCCTACGCGGCGCGCCTCCCCACGGTGGAGATCAACGCGACGTTCTACCGGATGCCGAAGCCGTCGACGCTCGCCTCGTGGCGCGGCGAGGTGCCGCCCTCGTTCGTCTTCGCCCTGAAGGCGCCGCAGCGCATCACGCACGTGAAGCGGCTCGCCGCGGCCGCCGACGACGTGGCCACCTTCCTCCGTGCGGCGGCGGAGCTCGAAGGGTTGCTCGGGCCGGTGCTGTGGCAGCTCCCCCCCTCCATGAAGAAGGACGTGGCGCGTCTGCGCGACTTCCTCGCCCTCCTGCCGCGCGGCGGCCGCGCCGCCTTCGAGTTCCGCCACGAGAGCTGGAGCTCCGACGACGTGCTCGCCGCCCTCTCGGAGGCGGGCGCGGCGCTCTGCATCGCCGACGACGAGGCGCGCTCCACGCCGGTCGTCGCCACCGCGGGCTTCGGCTACCTCCGCCTCCGGCGGCCGGACTACGACGACGCCGCCCTGGCCCGGTGGGCCGAGGCGGTGCGGTCGCAGCGCTGGACCGATGCCTTCGTCTTCTTCAAGCACGAGGACGAGGCGCGCGGCCCCGAGCTGGCGCTCCGCTTCGGCGCGCTCCTCGGAGAGCCCGCACGCTGAGCGAAAATGCCCTACAATGCCCTCGTGAAGCTCCGCCTGCGGCTCCCCTTCGAATCCCAGCTTCCCCCGTCCGGCCCGCGCCGCCTGGCCGTGCTCGCCATGCTCGCCCTGGGCGGCCTGGTCGCGCTCCTCGTGCCCGTGTTCTTCGCGGTGGTCCTCCTCTCGTTCCTGCGAGGCCGGTGAGCCTTGCCCTCGGGCACCTCCGTCCTCGGGAGCGGCGCGCCCGCCGCAGGCGCGGACGCGGACCTCGCCCCGGGCGCCGTCCTGGACGGGCGCTGGCGCATCGAGGCGCTCCTGGGCACGGGCGGGATGGGGTCGGTCTACCGCGCCGAGCACGTCCACGTCGGGCGCAAGGCCGCGGTGAAGGTGCTCCACGCGGAGCTGTGCCGGAACCTGCCCGAGCGCGAGCGCTTCCGCCGCGAGGCGCGCGTCGCCGCGCGCCTGCGCTCGCCGCACGTCGCCGAGGTGCTCGACTTCGGCGAGGACGCGTCGGGCCGGCCGTACCTCGCCATGGAGCTGCTCGAGGGGGAGTCGCTCCGGGCCGTGCTCGACCGGGAAGGCCGCCTCTCCCCGCGGCGCACGGTCCGGCTCCTGCGCCAGCTCCTCGACGGCCTCTCCGCGGCGCACCTCGCCGGCATCGTGCACCGCGACCTCAAGCCCGAGAACCTGTGGCTGTCGGGCACGGGCCCGGAGGAGCGCCTCCGCGTCCTCGACTTCGGCATCGCGAAGTGGTCGGAGGGACGCCCCGACGCCGCGCGGACGCAGGCGGGGCTCGTGGTCGGCACGCCCGAGTACCTCGCGCCCGAGCAGGCGGTGGGAGACGACGTGGATCGCCGGGCGGATCTGTACGCCGCGGGCATCCTGGCCTTCGTGATGCTCACGGGCCGCCACCCCTTCGACACCTCCGACGTCCGCGCCCTCGTGGCGGCGCACGCCTTCGAGCGGGTACCCGTGCTCTCCTCGGTGGCGCCCGAGCTCGCCGCCTGGCCGAAGCTCGTCGACTTCGTCGCGCGCGCCACGGAGAAGGACCGGGCGCGCCGCCCCGCCACCGCCGTCGAGCTCGCGACGCTGCTCGCCGGGGCCGAGACTGCCGTGCACCCCTCGCCCGCGGCCCAGCCCGCCGCCGGCCCGTCGCGGCGCGGCTCCGGATCGGTGCGGGCGAGCCTCCTCGGCATCCCGTCCGCGTCGCTGCCCGCAGCGGTGAACCTGACGCTCGTGCGCGTGGAGCTCGCCGGCTGGGCGGAGCGCGCCGAGGGGCTCGCGCCCGCGGCGAGGGCCCGCGTCCTCGCCGAGCACGACGCCCTCTCGCTGCCCGTGGTCCGCGCCTTCGGCGGCCGCCGGCTCGCCGCGGAGGACGGCGCATCCGTGTTCGCGTTCCGCTCCCCCACCGACGCGGCGCAGTGCTCCGCCGCCCTCCAGGACGCGGCCGCGCGATCCCGGGGCGACGCCGCGCTCGCCTGGACCGCGGCGCTCCGGGTGGGCGTCCACCAGGGAGAGATCCGCTTCGAGAAGGGGAGCGTGGCGGGGGCGCCGCTCGACACCGTGAAGGCGGTGGCGGCGAGCGCGGCGCCGGGCGAGGTGTGGCTCACGCGCGCGGTGCTCCTCACCATGGCGCGGAGCGAGGCGCCCGCGGAGGAGATGGGCCCGCGGATCGTCGACGGAGAGCCGGAGGCCGTCGTGCTCTACCGACTCGTGCGGGAGCGCGGAGAGCTGCCCTACGGCGGGCGCCACCTGGCGCGCGCGGGGGCGGCGCGCCGCTCGCGATTCCTCGAGCGCGTCTCCACGCCGCTCGCGTCGATCCAGGTCGCCGGCGCGACCGAGGGCCGCGCCCGGGCCGTGGCCCGGGTCGCCGGCGC
>DATDDC010000524.1:0-11110 GCA_036523995.1 Anaeromyxobacter sp. | reverse complement strand
CCGTGCCCGGTTCTTCCCCTCCAGCTACACCCTCACCAGCTAGACTTCGCCCATGCCCCACCCCATCCGCGTCGCGCCCTCGATCCTCTCCGCCGACTTCGGCCGACTCGCCGAGGAGGTCCGCGCCGTCGAGGCCGCGGGCGCCGACCTCATCCACGTGGACGTGATGGACGGCCGCTTCGTGCCGAACATCACCATCGGTCCGCTCGTCGTGGAGGCGGTGCGGAAGGCGACGAAGCTCCCCATCGACGCGCACCTCATGATCGTCGAGCCGGAGAGATACGTGGAGGCGTTCGCGAAGGCGGGCGCGGACATCGTCTCGGTGCACGCCGAGGTGTCGCCCCACCTCCACCGGACGCTGCAAGCCATCCGCGCGGCGGGCGCCCGGCCCGCGGTGGCGCTCAATCCCTCGACGCCGCTCTCCGCCGTCGAGTGGGTGATCGGCGACTGCGAGATGGTGCTCGTCATGACCGTGAACCCGGGCTTCGGCGGGCAGAGGTACATCGAGGCCTGCACCGACAAGATCCGCGCGCTCCGCGCGCTCGCCGACGACAGGAACCCCGCCCTCGAGATCGAGGTGGACGGCGGCGTGAAGCCCGACACCGCGGCCGTCGTGGCGGGCGCCGGGGCGAACGTCCTCGTGGCCGGTACCGCCGTGTTCGGTGACAAGGATTATGGGGACGCCATTCTCGCGATCCGCACGCGAGCGACGACGGCCGTCCGGCGCTGACGAGGCGCTTCCGTCGCCCGGCCACCCCGGGTCGCATCCAACCCTTCGCGCGACCGCCAAACGCCGCGACGTCCCGGGTACTTGCTCCCGGGCGGGGCGGACCGGCGCGTGCAGCCACGCGGGGCGAGACTCGCCGTGTACGTCGACACCACCGCCGCCGCCGCTTCCGCCGCCCTCGCCGCGTTCGTCGGCCTGCTCTCGCACCGCATCTCGACCGCGCCGGGCTGCGGCGATCAACGCCGGTTCCGGGTGGTCGCCCTCTCTGCGGCGACGTACGCCGCCTGCAACCTCTTCACCTCGCAGGCTGCGGCGCACGGGCTCGTGCCGATGCTCTCGCGCCTGCAGACTGCGACCGCGCTGGTGCACCTCTGGGGATGGTTCCGCTACTCGCGGGCGTTCCTCGAGATCCGGATCGGACGTGGCGAGCGCATCGGGTCGTCCGCGCTGCTCGCCGCGGCGGCGGCGGCGTTCGTCCCTGGATTCGCGATCGTCGAGCAGCCGGTCGAAGCCGCCCGTTCGGCGTTCGGGTTCCCCTACGTCGGAGCGGAGCCGACGCTCGCGGGGATCCTGCTCCTGGCCGCATCGGCCGCCTCCTCGCTCCCCGTCGTGTACCGGTTCGCCCGCGCCTGGCGCTCCGGGGTCCCGTACGCGGGAATTCATGCCGGCGCCTTCGGGGTCCTGGTCCTCTTCGCGGCCAACGACGCGCTCGTGGGGACGGGCGTCGTCCCGGGTCCCTATCTCCTCCACGTCGGCTTCGCCGCCGCGGTCCTCGCGGTCGGATGGGTGATCACCGGGCGTTTCGTCGAGTCCTCCCGGGCGCTGGAGCGGCTCCAGGGTCGCCTCGCCCTCGAGGTCGAGGCGCGCACGAACGACCTCGCGAGCGCGCTCGGCGCCCTGAACCAGGTGGAGAAGCTCGCCGCCCTGGGACAGTTCGCGAACGGGGTGGCGCACGAGGTGAACAGCCCCGCCTCGGTCGTCACCGCGAACCTGAGCTACCTGAGGGAGGCCTGCCGCGGCGGCGCGTTCCCCGCCGACGGCTCGGAGGTGGTCGAGGACGCGCAGGCTGCGATGGCGCGCATCAACCACCTCGTCCGCAAGCTCGTGGATGCGGGGCGGGTCGCCGCCGCCCCCGTCGCGTCCGCGGCGGTCCGGGTCCTCGACGTGGCGTCGAGCGCGGCCGAGAACGCCCGGGCCCGCCTGCCGCCCTCGATCTCGCTCTCCGTCGACGTCGCCGGGGACCTCCTCGTCCGCGCGCGGCGCGAGTCCGTCGCGCAGGTGCTCGATCACCTCCTCGCGAACGCCGTGGAGGCGATCCCCGCGGGCCGACCCGGGCGCATCCAGATCCGCGCCGAGCGCGCGGGCGGCGCCGTGCGGATCGAGGTCGCGGACGACGGGGTGGGCATGGCGCCCGACGTCCTGCGCCGGGCCCTCGAGCCGTTCTTCACCACCCGGCCCGCCGGGCACGGCGCCGGCCTCGGCCTCTCGGTCGCGCGCGGGCTCGTCGAGGCGCACGGCGGCGCGCTCTCGCTCCGGAGCGCGGCGGGGGCCGGGACGACGGCCGTGGTCGAGCTGCCCGAGGCGGCGGCCTCCGCGCTCACGCCGCCCCCCGAGCCCTGATCACCTCGCCAGGCGCTCCACGCGCACCCGGACGAGCCCGCGCTCGATCATGCCGAGGGCCCGGGCCGCCGCGAGCGACAGGTCCACCACCCGGCCCCGCGCGAACGGCCCGCGGTCGTTCACGGTCACGACCACGCTCCGCCCGCTCTCCATCTCCGTGACGCGGAGCCTCGTCCCGAACGGCGCGGAGCGGTGCGCGCAGGTGAGCGCGCGCGGATCGTAGCGCGTGCCGCTGGCGGTGCGGCGCCCCTCGAAGTGCTCGGCGTAGAAGCTCGCGAGGCCCACCTCCGCGTGCGCCCGGGGCGCGTGGCGCTCCTCCACCGGCGGCTCGCCCCGCTCGATGCCCTCGCGGCGCGGGCCGTGCGCGCACGCGGCGAGGACGGTGAGGAGCGCCGCCGCGGCGGCCCGTTTCACCGGTGGCTCCCGCGGAAGGCGAGCGCCACCTCCGGGTGCTCCGAGAGGAGGCGCAGCGCGCGCTCGAGCAGGGTCCGGCCCGGCTCGAGCTTGAACCAGGTCGAGGCCCCGGAGGGATGGGGCAGCGGGATGACGTCCACGTCCACGCCGTGGAAGCTCGTACGAAGGGCGCGCCCGACCACGGCCGCGATGGGCTCCGTGTGCCCGAGGACCTCCTGGATGGCGAGCCGCCCCACCGGGAGCACGAGGCGAGGCCGCAGGATCGCGACCTCCCGGGCGATGAACCCGCGCCACTTCCCGCACTCCTCGGGGCTCGGGACGCGGTCGCCGCCGCCCCTCGTCTTCCCCGGGAAGCAGCGCACCACGGCGGCGATGTAGATCCGCTCGCGCACCACGGCCTCGGACGCGCCGGTGGCGCGCTCCAGCCAGGAGAAGAGCGTCTTCCCCGCGGTCCACGCGAAGGGGCGGCCGAAGCGCGCCTCGTGCGGTCCCGGCGCCTGCCCCACGAGGAAGATGCGGCTCGGCACCGGCGGCCCGTGGACGGGGGGCCCGAACCCGCGGGGCCGGAACCTGGCGATGTCTCGATGGACCGCCCGCAGGGCGGAGATGCGCGGATCGTGCTTGCGGCTCCTCGCCGCTACCGCCACGGCTCCTCGCGGACGGAGTGGATCCAGCCCTCGGATCGCGGGACGTTCGCGGGCACGCCCTGGAAGCCCTCGCCCCAGGCGGCCGCGGCGGCGGTCGCGGAGAGGACGGCGTCGAGGTGATCGCCGCGCCCGTCCTCGACGATCTGCGCGGCCTGCTCCATCTCGAACTCGAGCTTGGCCGTGCTCCGGAGCGAGCGGAGGACGCCGGCGCGCGTCGAGGACCGGGAGACGCCGTCGCGATCGTCGTCGCGGTAGGCGCAGACGCCGAAGAGGGCGCGCGACACGTGACCGGGTCGCACCTCCACGACGACGGGCTTCCCGGGCTGCGGCGGATCCCAGGGCGGGAACGCCGCCTGGACGTGGGCGAGCGTGCAGAGGCCGAAGAAAGTCTGGCGGTAGGTGCGGGCGCTCGTGGGGAGGAGCTGCTCGGCGCGGTAGCAGTCGGTCGCGCGCGAGCGGTCCTTGCCGCCGAGCTCCTCCCGGAACCGCGCCGCCGCCTCGTTGAAGTCGCCGCCGGGGCCCACGAAGCGCTCGGAGAGGTTGCGGCCCAGCACCGCCGGCCCCCGCAGCGCCTGGCGCAGGAGGCCGAGCTGGCGGAGGTGCGTCTCGGAGAGCGAGAGCGCGAAGTCCACGCCCACGACGAGCCGTCCCTCCGCCCATCGCGCCTCGTCCGCGAGCCAGCCCGCGAAGCGGTTCGCCACGTCGCGGCGCCCGGGTGCGTCCGAGAACGGCCGCCACAGGCGCGTGAGCTTCGCCCGGTCCGGCTCGCACTCGACCCTCGCCGCCAGGATCTGGTTCCCCGCCCCCTCGATGCCGCTCCAGCGGAGCCCGATGACGACGCCGCGCTCCTGCAGCGTCACCTTGGGCGGTGGCGCACGACCGTACACCGAGCTCGACGTGCTCCCCTCGCTCTCGCCCATGGCGCCGTTATCCCCGCTTTGCCTGAGGCGTTCAACGCCGGGACCCAGGTGCGACGTGCGTGGGTGCGCACCTACCCTCGGATGGGGGCCGAGCGCATGCAGGGGTTCCTTCCGAGGGGGCCCATGGCCAGCATTGGGGCTGGTGAGTGACGCTGCTCACATCCTCGTGGTCGACGACGATCCGGATCTCCGCCGCTCGCTCGCCGAGGTGTTGGAGGAAGAGGGGTTCGAGGTCTCGTGCGCCCGGAACGGCGAGGAGGCCCTCCGAGTCCTCCAGGGGAGCCCGCCGAGCGCCATCCTGCTCGACCTCACCATGCCGGTGATGGACGGCTGGACCTTCCGGGAGCGCCAGAGGAGCGACGAGAGGCTCGCCCACATCCCGACGGTGGTGATCTCCGCCTCGTACTCGGATGCACGCTCCGTCTCGGCGCTCGGGGCCGATGCGTTCCTGTCGAAGCCTTTCGAGGTGTCTCGGCTCACCGAGACGCTGCAGCGGCTCTGCGCGACGCCCGTCGCCGAGCCGCCTTCGGAGCGGGCGCCCGTCCAGCAGCGGGCGCGCCGCGCGCGAGCGGCGGGAACGCGCTCGCGCCGATGAGCCCGCGGCCGGCGTAGGTCGGCCTTCACCAACAGACGAGGTGCTCGCCGCCGAGGAACGGCCTCGCCCGGGCGGCGCGGCGGTCGAGCCGCTCGACCCCACCGTTCGCGGCGGCGGCCGCGGCCTCTCCGCCCGGGCAGGCTGCCGCGCGTTCGTTGACGCGAGCCGTCGTGATGCAGAGCGTCAGGGCTCCACCCCATTCACCAGGAGCAAGAACGTGGACGCCATCCAGCTCATCCTGAGCGATCACCGTGAGGTCGAGAAGCTGTTCAAGGAGTTCGAGCGCGCGGAACACGCCGGCGACGTGGCGCGACAGGCGGAGGCCGTGCAATCGCTCGTGCGCGAGCTGTCGGTGCACGCCGCCGCCGAGGAGCAGTTCCTGTACCCGGCGCTGCGGGAGAGGTCCGGCGACGCCCGCATCCTCGACGCGCTCGAGGAGCATCATGCGGCGAAGATGACGCTCGACGAGCTCGACGCGCTGCCGCCCGGTCATCCGCGCGTCGCGCCGAAGGTCCGGCTGCTCGCCGAGAGCGCGCCCCCCAGTCCCCCCGCTCTCTCCGCGCTGCCCGCGCCCGCGCACGCCCCGGCGCTCCGATGCCGCAGTGGCACGCTGCCGCGCCCTTTCGTCGCGCTCGAACGTGGGCGTAGCGCGCGGCGGGTCGGGCTCCGTAGCGTTCTCCCCGGCCGCCGCGCCGGCGGCGTCGGGGGGGTCCATGTCGAGCACCAAGATCACTCGCCGTCGATTCGTCGTTCACGCCGCCGCTGGCGCCGCCGGGCTCGCACTCGGCGGGCGCGCTCTCGCCCAGATGATGGGAGGTGGAGGGGGCGGCGGCGGCATGGGCGGCGGTGGGATGGGCGGAGGCGGCGTCGTCGACCCGCCGGTGGGGAGCGCCCTCCAGGATCCGATCCTGGCGGCGAACGCCTCGACGACGCCGGGGATCGTCGACGTCCGCATCGAGGCGCGCATCGCGCCGGCGGTGGTGAACGGGGCTCCCGCGAGCCTCCTCACGTACGACGGGAGCTTCATCGCGCCGACCATCCGCGCGAACCCGGGCGACGTCGTCACCCTGCGCTTCCGGAACTCGCTGCCCTACACCACCGAGACGAACCTGCTCGGCCACGTGAAGAACGTGACGAACGTGCACGTCCACGGCTGGCACGTCTCGCCCGGAATGGACATGGAGACCGGGCTGCCGGCCGACGCCGTCCACATCCCGGTCCCTGCGGGCGGGGGCGAGCTCGTCTACCGCTACGATCTCCGCAACCAGCGCCCCGGCAGCATCGGGCTGTACCACCCGCACGTCCACGGGACGGTCGCCGAGCAGATGTGGGGCGGCCTCGTGGGCGCGCTCGACGTCTCGGACGGCCCCATCACCGCGCTCGCCGGCATTCCCACCCGGTTGCTGGTCCTGAAGGACATCACCCTGAGCAACGGCGAACCGGCGCCCTACACGATGCTCGGCGAGTACATGCACGGGAAGGAAGGGGACGTCGTGATGGTGAACGCGCAGGTGAATCCCTACTTGCCGCTTCGCCCGGGCGAGATCGTGCGCCTGCGCATCCTCAACACGAGCAACGCTCGCTTCTACCGGCTCTCTCTGCAGGGGCACTCGCTCCACCTGGTGGGAACGGACGGCGGGCTGCTCGACAAGCCCTACCCGCTCTCCGAGATCCTCGTGTCGCCCGGCGAGCGCATCGACGTGCTCGTGAAGGCGAGCGCCACGTCGGGGGACTACAAGCTCCTCTCGCTGCCGTACGCGCGCATGGGAGGCATGGCCTCGTCGCAGATCACGCTCATGACGCTGCGGGTGAAGGGGTCGAGGACGTCGCAGAGCCTCCCCGCCGCCGTGAACCCGTCCGCCGCGCGGCTCTCCGACGACCCGTCGCTTCCGCGGCCCCGCTTCGTCCTCTCCATGGGCCAGGGGAAGGGCTACGTGAACGGCGTCTCGTTCGAGATCAGGCCCGACGGGACGATCGTCGCCGACGAGCACCACTCCATGGTGGGCACGGACGAGGTCTGGGAGATCGTGAACGAGAGCGGCATGGACCACCCCTGGCACCAGCACGTGAACGACGCGCAGGTGCTCGCGGTCTCCGGCGGCGACTCGACGTACGCGCCGTACGCGCAGCTCTACACGCGTGCGCCGGCGTTCAAGGACACGATCGTCGTGCCGAAGTGGGGGAGCGCGACGCTCCGCATCCCCGTCCGCGACTACACCGGGATGACCATGTACCACTGCCACATCCTCGAGCACGAGGACATCGGGATGATGGGCATGTGGCACATCATGGGCGACATGCCGATGTGACGGCGGGTGATCACCGCTTCCGGCACGCCTCGCGCGCGGCCTTCACCTCGTCGAAGAACGGCGCCGGCACGACGCCGCCGCGCACGATGGGCCAGACCTTCTCCATGGCCGCGCGCCAGGGCGCCGGATCGGTCGCGACCACCTTGAGGCCCTGCTTCTCCATGGCCGCGACCGCGTCGGTGTTGAGCCGCTTCACCTCGGCGTCCACCTTCTTCCCGAGGTCGAGGGCGATGGCCTGGAGCTTCTGCCGCAGCGCCGGCTCGATCTTCTCCCAGGCGTCCTTGCGCACGATGGTGGCGCCCACGAGGTGGCTCCAGGCCGCGTCCATCATGTGGTTCGCTCGATCGAAGAGGCGCGCGGTGAGGACGTAGAGCGGCACGCTCGGCACGCAGTCGATCATCCCCGTCTGCAGCGACGGCATCATGTCCGTGGCGGAGAGGACGACCGGCTGCAGCCCCGCCGCGCGGAACGCCGCGATGCTCTTGGGATCGCCTTCCCAGGCCCACACCTTGGCGGTCTTCGCCTCGGCGGGCGTCCTCCGGGGCTGGTCGCAGAAGAGGTAGATCGACCCCACCTTGCTCCAGTTCAGCGCCACCAGGCCGCGCTTCGAGAGCGCCTCGTCCAGGCGCGGCTTCAGGCGGTCGAAGGCGCAGTCGGCCTGCTTCTCGTCGTCGAAGAGGAACGGCACGGAGAAGGCCTGTGGCTCGGGGATGACGTCGTGCATGCCGATGTTCGAGATGGCGGCGGCCTGGAGCTGGCCGATGCCGAGCTTGCGCACCATGTCGCCTTCGCTGCCCTGGGCGCCGCCCGCGTAGACGCGCAGCTTCACCTGTCCGCCGGAGGCCTGCTCCCAGCGCTGGCCGAGCTCCCTCAGGATGTCGTGCCAGGACGATCCTTGCGGCGCGAGCGTGCCGAGCTTGATGACGACCGGCTCGGCCCGGGCCGCGGAGGCGAGCGCCGCGGCGAGGGCCGCGAGGAGGAGCTTCTTCACGGTGGGTCTCCTTGGTCGGGTCTTCAGAGGAAGAGGTCGTCCGCGTGCTCGAGGAGCGCCTTGGCGCGGCGCTGGGCGATGACGTTGGCGAGCCGGTAGCGCGGGACCTCGCCCGGATCCGCCCGCAGGACGTCCTGGAGCACGCGCGTGAACTCCTTGCGGTCCTGGCGCTGGACGAGCACGCCCTCGGCGAAGGAGACGCGCGGGCCGAGCTTCTTGTTCATGGACAAGGCCAGCGCGCGCTCGAGGTGCGCCTTGGCTCGCTCCGGGCCCCCGCCCTCCGCCGCGCTGCGGGTGGCGTCGTAGGCCACGAAGAACTCGTGGATGGCCCCCTCGTCCCACGCCTCGTCGAGCGCGAGGGCCCGCTCCATCATGGCGATGGGCGAGGGCAGCTCCGCCACGAGCCCCATGTCCGTCTTGCCGTTGGCGATGGCCAGGGTCCAGGCCGAGGCCGTCCAGAAGAGGAGCGGCACGTCCTCGCGCCTCGCCTCGCCGAGCGCCCTGGCGCGGTCGCCTCCGCCGGGCCGGAGGCGCGCGGCCATCCCGGCGTGGCGGACGTCGAGCCCGCGCAGCCCGTAGTCGCGCGCCCGCAGGAAGAGCTTCCTCGCGCGATCGCGCCCGGCGCGCGCCAGCTCGACCTTGCCGTCGAGATCCGCCTGGTCCGCGCCCGCCTGCACGAACGCGTACGCGTACTGCGTGAACCCGCTCGCGAGCGAGGTGAGGAGCCCCTCGTGGCGCGGCGTCCGCTCGAGCAGCCCCTCCATCGTCTTGAGCCCGAAGGGCGCGGCGTCGCGCACCAGCTCCGGATCGTCGTCGGAGGCGTAGGTCGTTCCGGTCGACGACGCCGCGTCCGCGGCGTAGGAGATGATCACGGTCTTGCAGCCGGACGCCGCCGCGGCGAGGAGAGCGATGGCGATGGCGAGGAGGACGCGCTGCACTCTTGAAGGGTCCGCGCGCGAGAGGTTCGTGGTAGTCATAGGCGCCCCTCCGCCGCGGGTCAACCGACTTCTGCCGTGAGCTCCCCCACATCGAACGCGACGTCCGAGCGCGAGAAGCTGGGCACGAGCGTGGAGCGCGCCCTGGTCGCGTTCCTCCTGCTCGCCATGGTGCTGCTCCCGGCCCTGTCGACGCTCTCGCGCCGCGTCCTCGGGCGCGAGCTGCCCGGCTCGGCCGTCCTGGCGCAGCACATCACGCTGTGGGTGGGCTTCCTGGGCGCGCTCCTCGCCACCATCTCGGGGCACCACCTCGCCCTCTCCACCCTCGACGTCCTGCCCGCCGGCTGGCCGCGCCGCGCGGCGCGCTTCTTCGGCCACGTGGTCTCCGCGGCCACGACGGCGCTCCTCGCCTACGGCTCGACGAAGCTCGTGCAGTCCGAGTGGCACGGCTTCGGCCTCGTGGCGTTCGGCATCCGCGTGGCCTGGAGCCAGCTCGTCATGCCGGTGGGCTTCGCGGTGATGGCGCTCCGCTTCGCCTGGCGCGCGGGGGACGCGGCGGAGGGGACGAGCCCCTGGACCTTCCGCGCCGCGGCGCTCGTCCTCGCCGGCGGGGCGTTCCTGCTCGGCTTCTCGGCGCCGTCGGGCGCGCTCGCGGCGCTGCTCTCGCTCCTCGTCTTCGCCGCCTTCCTGCTCGGCGCTCCGGTCTTCGTCGCCATGAGCGGCATCTCCATGGCGCTCTTCTTCTGGCAGGGCGGGCCGCGGGCCATCGCCGCGGTCCCCACCGAGGCCTACAACCTCGTCTCCTCGGCGACGCTCCCCGCCATCCCGCTCCTCACCGTGGCGGGCTACGTCCTCGCGGAGGGCGGCGCCACGCGGCGCCTCGTCCGCGCCTACAAGGGGTTCTTCGGCTGGATGCCGGGCGGGGTCGCGGTGATGGCGACCTTCGTCTGCGCGCTCTTCACGACGTTCACCGGCGCGTCGGGCGTGACCATCCTCGCGCTCGGCGGCCTCCTGTTGCCCTCGCTCCTCGAGGATGGCTACCCCGAGGACTTCTCGGTCGGGCTCGTCACCGCGGCGGGCTCGCTCGGGCTCCTCTTCCCGCCGTCCTTGCCGGTGATCCTCTACGGCGTCGTGGCGCAGGCGCCCATCGACCACCTCTTCCTGGGAGGGCTCCTCCCCGGCCTGCTCATGATCCTGCTCGTCGCGGGCTACGGCGTGGTGGTGGGGGTGAAGGCCGGGGCGCCGCGCATCGTGGAGCGCCCGCGCGACGCGCTCGCCGCGCTGTGGGACGCGAAGTGGGACCTGGGCCTGCCGACCCTGGTGGTGGTCGCCATCGCGAGCGGCTTCGCCACCATCGTCGAGGCGGCCGCCCTCGCCGCGGCGTACTCGATCGCGGTGGAGCTCGTCATCTTCCGCTCCATCCATCCGCTCCGCGACCTGCCGCGCGTGCTCGTGCACGGCGCCTCGCTCGTGGGGAGCGTGCTCATCCTGCTCGGCACGGCGCTCGGCCTCAAGTCGTGGCTCGTCGACGCCGAGATCCCCACCCTGCTCGTGGCCTGGATGACGACGCACGTCCACAGCCCCGCCCTCTTCCTCCTCATGCTGAACGCGGTGCTGCTCGTGCTGGGCAGCGTCCTCGAGATGTACTCCGCCATCGTGGTGCTCGCGCCGCTCGTCGCGCCGCTCGGAGCCGCCTACGGCATCGAGCCCATCCACCTCGGCGTCGTGTTCCTCGCGAACCTCGAGCTCGGGTTCCTGTTCCCGCCCATGGGCCTGAACCTGTTCCTCTCGGCCTCGCGCTTCGGGAAGCCCTTGCCCTACGTGTACCGCAAGGCGCTCCCGTTCCTCCTCATCATGGCCGCCGGCGTCCTCGCCATCACGTACCTGCCGGCCATCACGACGGGCGTCGTGGCGCTGTTCTCGCGGTAGCGCCGGGCGGCGCGGGGGCGCCG
>DATDDC010000523.1:0-6553 GCA_036523995.1 Anaeromyxobacter sp. | reverse complement strand
TGGTGCCTCGACCGCGGCCGCGGTCGCCGCGCCCTTGCCGCGGCCCGCCGCCTGGCGCGGAACGGCCTCGACCTCCTCGGCGCCGCGGGCGATCTCGCGGAGGCGGCGCTCCTCGCGAGCGAGGAGCGGGGCGGCTGACGGCGCCTCCTATCTGCGCGACGCCGTGGAGGCCGGGACCGCCGCCTGGCTCGCCGCGTCGATGGCGCGGTATCCGAGCCGCACCGCGCCCCAGTGGTTTCCCGCGACCTTCACCGGCACCGAGAGGTCGGCCATGACCTCGCCCGTGTCGCGCTGGTAGCGCTGGATGAGGAAGGGGGCGACGTTCCTCGCCGCCGCGATCCCGGTGCGATCGTTGAAGATGCGCTTCGTGCGGTTGTTCACGAGGTCCATGGCGAGGTTCCCCGTGAGCGGCTGCGAGTAGCGCGCGTTGTGCGTCGGCAGGTAGCCGAACTTGTCGACCATGACGGCGTAGATCGTGACGGGCGACTTCGCGAGCACCGCCTCCTCGATGGCCTGGATGTCGCGGTCCGCGAGCCGGTCCCAGTCCGTCGTGAACTTCGGCGGGTCGGTCTTGGCCACCGGGTAGTAGAGGGAGCTGAAGAGCTTGTCGTGGGTCGTCTCCTTCGAGGCGATCCACTTCTCGAGGGTCTCGCCGCACCGCTTCGCGAACTCGGTGGCGACGGCGAGCATCTCCTGCTCCTGGGCGGTCAGGCTCTCGACGGGCGTCTGGCCGCCCATCTTCGTCTGGAGCTGCGCGCGCGCCGGGGCGGGCGCGAGGAGGGCGAGGAGCGCGGCGAGGGCGGCAAGGCGGAGGAACGGGAAGGTCATGGCATCGTCTCCTTGGCTCGCCTACTGCCCGAGGCGGCTCATGGCCGCCTTCATGCTGATGCGCAGGCGGTCGATGGACTTGGTGAGCTGGCCGATCTCGTCGGAGCTGCCGGACTTGATGGGCGTGTCGAGGCCCTCTCCCAGGCTGATCTGGTCCGCCGCGTGGGTGAGGGCGACGACGGGCCGCAGCGCGCGCCGGAGGACGAGGTACATGACCACGAGGGTGGCGGCCGCGAAGATCTGGAAGATGACGAAGAGGGACAGCATGAGGGTCTTCTTGCGCGCGTCGATGCGCTCCATGGAGACGCCCACGCGGAAGCCGCCCCAGTTCTTCCCCTTCACGTGGATGGGCGAGGACACGTCCCACATCGTCTCGCCCGTGTCGCGCCTGTAGACCTGGAGGAAGGTGGGCTCCTTGTTCTGCGCCGCGAGCAGGCCCACGGGGTCGTTGAAGATGCGCTTCGTGCGGTTGCCGGTGAGGTCCTTCTCCGCGTCGCCGGTGAGCGGCTTCTGGAAGCGGGTGTTGTGCACGGGCAGGTACCCGTTCTCGTCCACCCCGACCGCGTAGACGAACTCCTCGTGCTCGAGGAACTTGTCCTCGAAGGCCAGGACCGCGTTCTCGATCATGGAGTCGTAGCGGGTGTGGAACTTCGGCTTCGTCCCCCAGGCCCAGCCGGGGATCGGGACGTACTTCTGGTCGAAGACGTCGCTCACCGTCAGCGCGCCCGAGTCCACGGCGCCGTCCAGGACGTCGCCGAACTGGCGGGCGCCGATGGAGGCGGCCACCCGCGCCTTCTCGAGCGTGAGCTCCTCCATCTGCCTCGTCTCGTGCATCGTGATCCAGGCCGCCGCGCCCGCCGTGAGCAGGAGCAGCGTGAGGCCGAGCCAGATCGAGATCTTGACGGTGAGCCGGCTCCGTACCGCGCTTACGATCGACATCCTCTACCTCCGTGCCTTCGAGTGTTTCCCCACGGTGAAAGCGAGGCGGCGCTGCGGGCCGCTCATTTCTTCTCGAGGACCGCCTTGCGGAACGCGGTCCGGTCCTTGGCGTCCTCCACCTGGCCCGAGAGGTCGTCCACGAGCTGGCGCGAGAACGCGAGCGAGAAGGGCGTGTCCGGGCAGACGCGCCGGACGGCCTCCTGCACGTAGACCTTCGACATGGGGCCCACGTGGCGCGCCAGCTCGGCGGCGCAGCGCAGGAGGAACGTCGACGAGGCGGGATCCGCGACCTGGATGTTCGAGCCGAGCGAGCTCGAGGTGCTCCCGCTCTTGGACCAGGAGATGCCGGTGTTGGCGAGGACGGGGCGGGAGTCGGAGCCCGGCGGCGAGGAGCCCGAGGGCGGAAGCGAGCCGGGCGGCTGCGAGGCCGACGGAGGTAGCGGCCCGGACCCCAGCTGCGAGGAGCCGCCCAGGACGGCCGCCTTGATCTTGTTCGCCGCCACGCGCAGGGCCACCGTGGCGAAGGAGGCGTTGAGCGTGCCGTCGGCCACGATCGCGACGATGTGCCTCGGCCCATCCGGCCTCGAGGAGACCCTGCGCACGAGGATCTTCCCGTCCGCGTACTGCACCGCGGCGGTCTCCCAGTCCTCCTGCTGGAGCTGGATCGACTCGATGGCCTTCGTCAGGAACCCGCCCACCTGCTCGCAGAGGGCACGGTCGTAGATCGCCTGCCCGCACTGGGCCACCAGCTGCCCGACCCCGTCGAGCACCATCGCCGCCCGCACCCCGGAGAGCTCCATCAACCCTCGGAGGATGGTCTCCATGTCACACCTTCCCTCGGGTAGAGCCGTCGATGACCTTCTCCACGGCGGGAAGCGCAGCCCCGGGCTCGATGAAGGCCGTGAGCACGGAGCCGCCCCGCACCTGGACGAGGCACGCCCTCGCCTCGCTCGAGACCGAGATGCGGGAGAGCGCTCCGAGCCCGAGCTGCTCGCCCGCCTCCGCCATGGCGCTCGCGACGAAGCCCATCACCGCGGCGATGGTCTCGCCGTCCTGCTCGCGCACCGCATCGTGGAAGCCCCCCGCGAGATCGCCGAGCACGGCGCTCCTCACGTTGGGGATCTTCGAGATCATCGCGAGCTCGGCCATGACGCCGCTCCCTCTCTCGTTCCTGCCGAAGCGCCGCGGGGCCACGGCGGCATGCCGGCGCCCCGGCGACACGCGTCGATCACGTCCACGACCTCGGGGGGAGGCCAGACCTGTGGCCGGCGCGGCAGCTCCGTCCGCGCCCCCGCCCAGCGCTCGTGGTCCGACGCGGTCCAGGCGTGCCACGAGCAGAGGGTGCGCCGCCGCTCCGAGGCGGCGAGCACGAGCATGTTCTCCGCGATGCAGTTCACGCGCTCGAGGCCGCCCCCCGAGCGCATCGCCACGAGCCGGAGCGCGTCCGGCGTGATGATGATGGGCGGGGCGTGCGGCGCCAGCGTCTCCTGGATCCAGGCCCGCAGGTGCCGCGAGAGCTGCTCGCGGTCGAGCGGCGCCACGCGGATCTCGGAGGCCTGCTCGCCCCGGAAGTCCACGCGGGCGCGGGCGAGCTTCTCGAGCAGCCCGGGCTCGCCGCCGAGGAGGACCTGGAAGGAGCGCGTCCACAGCGCCGCGCCGACGACGCCGGTGAGCGCGGCCGTGGCGGCCGGCTCGGAGGAGATGCCCTCGATCATGACGAGCGGCCGGATCCCCCGCCTGGCGCGCTCCCCGTCGAGCCGCGCCACGAGGGCCTCGAGGTCCTGGGGGGCCTCCTCGCTCGCCGCCGCCATGCAGAGCCGGTGGAGGAGGAGCCGGCCGTCGGTGTCCTCGTCCCCGTTCACCCGGAGGACGAGGCGCGAGGGCCCGAGCTCCGCGGCGAGGGCCCGGTGCAGCAGCCCCGCGCCGCAGCCGTCCTCGCCGGCGAGCGCCACGACCGAGGTGGCGCCGTCCTCGAGCCGCTCCAGGAGGCGGGCGCGCGCCGCCGCGAGCGGCTCGGCGAGGCGGGGAAACTCGGAGGGGCCGACGTCCGAGAAGGGCTGGCGCACGAAGCCGAGCACCTCGGCGAGGGCCCCCGTCGCCGGCGGCAGGGGCGGCCGCGCCGGAGCGGCGGCCGCGTCGGGGGCCTCGCGCGGGCGCGGCGCCGCCGCGGGCGCCGGCGCCGTCGAGGTGAGGTCCTGGAGCACGCGCCGCGCGTCCCAGAGGACCTCCTGCGCCGAGGCGTGGCGCTCCCGCGGCGCCTTCGCGAGCGCCCTCTGCAGCAGCGAGGCGCAGGAGGCGGGGAGCGTCCGGACGAGCTCGCGTGGATCGGGGATGGGCGATCTCAGGTGGGCCTGCTCCACGCTGGCCACGTCGCGGTGCGGATAGGGCGGTCGGCCCGTGAGCAGGTGGAAGTAGGTGGCGCCGAGCGAGTAGATGTCCGAGGCCGGGCTCGCCGCCTCGCCGCGCCAGATCTCCGGCGCGGTGTAGTACGGGGTTCCGACGCGCAGGCGCGCGTTGGCGGCGCGGTCGCCGCTCGGCCCGAGGGCCATGCCGAAGTCGCCGAGCTTCGTCACCCCGCCCGCGCCGACGAGGAGGTTCGCGGGCTTGACGTCGCGGTGGACGATGCCCGAGCCGTGCGCGGCGTGCAGGGCGGACGCCACCTGGATGAGGATGTCCGTCGCGAGCACCGACGCCATCGGCTCGCGGGCCACCATCGCCTCCGCCGACTGGCCGGCCACGTACTCCATCGCGATGTAGCAGTAGTCGCCGTGCCGGGCGGCCCCGTAGATCTGGACGACGCGAGGGTGGTTGATGCGCGCCACGAGCCGGGCCTCGGACAGGAACCACTGCACCGGATCGTGGCCGCCGGCCTCCGCCACCTTCCAGGAGAGCACCTTGATGGCGGTGGGACGGAGCAGCGCCTCGTCCTTGGCGAGGTAGACGACGCCCATGCGCCCGCGCCCCACCAGCCGCTCGAGCCGGTAGTTCCCGAGCTTCAGGCCGGCGAGGGCCGTGAGGTCCGGGGGGGCGGTGGAGCGCTCGGGCATGGGCGCGACGGTTCCGGGGCGCCGGGCTTACGCGCGGGCTCCGCGGTCCGCCTGGCTCCGGGAGTCCTCGTCCATCTGCTTCACGACCGTGAGCAGGACGTCCTGCGCGTCGAAGGCGAGCGCTTCGGGGCCGGCCGGGGCGCCCTCTCCCTCGCGGTTGAAGGCGAACTCGCCGTCCTTCCAGTGCAGCACCTCGAGCAGCACCGCCTCGACCTTGCGCCGGAGCGCCGCTCCCACGACCGACGCGTCCGCGGCGCCCTCCTGGACGAGTCGCTCGCCGAGCACGTGGTCCGGCGTGTCGGCCGAGACCGCGCTCAGCACCACCGGCGAGATCTTCCGCGCGCCGGTCAGGATCTCGCCCAGGCGAGGAGCGCCCGGGGAGGCGGCGCCGGTGATCCGGCCCGCGCGGAACAGCACCTCCGCCAGCCCGCCCTCCGAGCTGCACACGAGCCTGCCGGTCCGGCGCGCGCTCCGGACGAACTCGATCACGTCGGGGAGCGCGAAGACGGAGAGCTGGCCGGAGAACACGGAGCCGCCGGCGAGCTGCGAGCTCCGCCCCGGGGCCGAGGCGCCGGGCACCGGCGTCACCCTGCCCGGATCCGAGGCGCCCGAGGCGGGCGCGACCGCTCCCGCCACCACCGCCGCCTGGGAACGCGCCTCCGGTCCCTTCACGGCCTGCTGGGCGTGCTCGATGCAGCCGAGGCCGAGCATCACCGAGGCGCGATCCGCGCGCGTGAGCGGGGTGGCGAGGAGCCCGCGGAAGAGCGTGTTCGCCTCGGCGTACTTGCCCACCTTGAGCAGCATCCAGGCGAGGGCCTCGCGCGCCTGCACGAAGCGCGGGGCCGCCTGCGCGATCCGCTCCAGGGCGCGGATGGAGCGCGCGTTCGGGGAGCCGTCGGACGCGGCCAGGAACTCGCGGGCGTCCTCCGGGCTCACGAGGCTCCTGCGGATCGCGTCGAGGAGCGAGCGCATGCGCTCCGAGGACGTGGGGGGCAGGTGCCCCAGCATCCCCTCCGCGTCCGCGAGGTCGTTGCGCATGAGCGCGCGCCGGACCAGGAAGGCCACGGGGTCCTCGAAGCTCGGATCGGCCGCCCGGGCGCGGCGGGCCGCGGCGATCCCCTCCGCCTCGCGGTCGATCGAGGCCAGCACCCGGGCCTCTGCGAGCCAGGTCCGCGCGATGCCCCAGCGGTCCTCCGCCTTCTCGAACGCCACGCGCGCCGCGGCGAGGTAGGAGAGCGCCTTCCCGTGCTCGGCGTCGTGCGCGAGGAGCTCGCCGGCGAACCACTGCGTCACGGCGACGGCGTCCGCGTCGAGCCCCTTCGCGATGAGGAGGCCGGGCATGAGCTGCGTCCGCGCCGTGGTGGAGCTGCCGCTCTTGAGGGCGGCCCGGCCGCACCAGTACAGGGCCAGCCAGCGGAAGGAGAGGCTCTTCTGCGACTCGGCGCCGAGCGGCTCGAGGATGCGGGAGCCGCCCACGCCGTCGCCGGCGAGGACGCTGCCGATGCCCTGGACGAGGAGCTGCGTCGAGGCCTCGATCTCCGAGGCGCTCAGCGCGTCGGCGCCGCTGGCCGCGGACGCGGCCTCGGCGAGCTGCCGCCGGCGCACGGCGGCCTCGGTGAGGAGCCCTCGCGCGAGCGAGTAGCGCAGGCCGGCCCAGGGATCGCCCGCCTCGCGAGGAGCCGCCGGACGGGTCGGCGCGGGCGTGGGGCGGACCGGCCGCGCCGGTGCGGCGGCCTTCG
>DATDDC010000522.1:0-2442 GCA_036523995.1 Anaeromyxobacter sp. | reverse complement strand
CTCCCGCCGCGCCGCGCCAAGGACTATCCGTGCGCTGCGCCAGCGCCCTACAGCTCGAACGAATCCACGAACAAAACCTCGTCCGTACGCCCGCGGATTCGCTCGACCAGTGCGGCGGGCGGCCGCTCGTCCAGGTCGATGGCGCATGACGCGGCGCGTGCCTCGTCGAAGACGGTGTTCCGCACCTCCTCGACGTTGATGCCCGCCTCGCGGATGAGGCCGAGCACGTTCGCGAGCACGCCCACCTTGTCGTAGTGGCGCACCACCAGGCGCGCCTTGGCCGGCGTATGACGCGCGACGTTGACGCAGTTCGGCACCTGGCCGGACTGCACGAACGCCGCCACGATCCGCACCGTCGCGCGGGCGATGGCGTCCTGCGCCTGCGCGGTCGACGCGCCGATGTGGTGCGTGCCGTACACGTTCGGCAGCTTGGCGAGCTCGCTGTGGAACTCGGCCTGGCCCTTCTCGGGCTCGCCGGCGAACACGTCCGCGCCGAGCCGGATCCGCCCCGCCTTCGCCGCCTCGAGGAGCGCCTCCTGGTCGACCACCTCGGCGCGCGCCGTGTTGACGAGCGCCGCGCCCGGCTTCATCGCGGCGATCACGTCGCGCGAGAGGGCGCCGCGCGTCTCCTTCGTGAGCGCGAGGTGGAGCGACAGATAGTCCGACGCCTTCGCGAGCGAGAGGAGGTCGGGCGCGCGCTCGATCCCGAGCTCCTTCGCCGCGGCGTCGGTGAGCGAGCGCGACCAGCCGAGGACGCGCATGCCGAGCGCGAGGCCGCGCGAGGCCACCTCGCGCCCGATGGAGCCCAGGCCGGCGATGCCGAGGGTGCGCCCGAAGACGCCCCGGGCCTCGGAGAAACCCTTCTTGTCCCAGCGGCCGGCGCGGAGCTGCGCGACGTTGTCGGGGATGCGCCGGTCGAGCGCGAGGACGAGCCCGATGGCGAGCTCGGCCACGGCGATCGAGTTCTGCCCGGGGCAGTTCGCGACGTACACGCCGCGGCGCGAGGCGGCTGCGACGTCGATGGTGTTCACCCCGGCGCCCGCCCGGACCACGAGCGAGAGCGCGGACGCCGCCTCGAAGACCTCGGCGGTCACCTGCTTCGAGCGGACGACGAGGAGGGACGCTTCGCGTGCGGCCGCGGGGAGGTCCTTGGCGGAGACGTCGGGCTTGTGATCGACCGTGAGCCCGAGCGCCGCGAAGTCCGCGAGCCGCTCCTTCGGGAACGCATCGGCGACGAGGATCTTCATGGCGCGATGCTAGCGGCAGTCGCGCTCCGAAGCCCGGCCGCCGAAGTGGCCGGGCGACGTTCCTGTTGGGGGGTCGACCCGAGGGGCCGGCGCTTGATGCGGGTCAGCGCCGCGGCCGGGCGAAGCCGTTCGCGAGGTCGCGCGCCATCTCGCGCGCGCGCGGGAGCGCAGCCTCGACCTCGGCGGAGAGCCCCTCGCCGAAGGCGAACTCGCGGCCGGCGACGGTGACGAGCCCCGCGGGCGGGACGCTGCCGTGGAGCGCGCGGGCGAGGCCCAGGATCTCCTCCGGCGTGAGGGCGTGCAGGATGGCCTCGCGCGCCTGCCGGGGCACGACCGGCGACGCGCGGATCTCGCCCGGCTTTCCGGCGACCGACGCATCGAGGAACAGCACGCCGCCGGCGCCGCCGATGGCTTCCGCGTGCTCGGGGGTGAGCTCCGCGGCCTCGATGATCTCGAGGCCGGGTACGAGGGCGCCGAGCCCTCGGGCGAGCGCGATGCCCGCGCCGTCATCGGCGCGAATCGTGTTTCCGAGCGCGAAGGCGACGATCTTCATGACCCCGCTCCAGCTGGTCGAGCAGCACGCCGCCCCGCGTCTCGAGCTCGAACCGGGGGCATCTTACCGCTACTGTGCGTAAAGCACGAGAGACGCGCGGTCGCAGTCGCGCGCGCGCGAGCGACCCGTCGAGCCTGCCTCGAACACGTGCAGGCGGTCGCCCGCATGCCGCGCCGCGCCGAGCGACGCGGTCTCAGCGCCAGGCGCCGGGGCGCGCGTACGCGAACGCGAGCGGCACCTCGTCGGCGTAGATGCCCGAGGACGGCCGCGCAGTGCGGAGCGCCGCCCAGGCGCGGTATTCCGCATCGCGCGATCCGCCGTCGAGCGTGACGATGGCGAGATCAGCCTCCTCCGGGCTCGCGGCGAGCGCGAGATCCCGCCGGAGGAGCCCGTCGCGCGCGTAGAGCGCGACCGCCTCCCGCGACACGTTCGGCCACCAGACGCGCGCCCCCGCCGCCGCCCGCTCGTTCACCGCGGGGAGGAGCGCCGCCGCGGCCTCCCCTCCGTCCTGGCGCCGGAGCCCTCGAGAGGCGGCGCCGGCGGCGCCGCCGACGAGCTCGTTCCACGCGGCCGCGCCGTCGGGAAAGGCGCGGACCGTCGAGCGGAGGCCCGGATACAGGACGAGCAGCGCGAGCGCCGCCG
>DATDDC010000521.1:0-1878 GCA_036523995.1 Anaeromyxobacter sp. | reverse complement strand
GACGCGAGGCGGGCGAGCGGCGGGCGTGGAGCGAGGGCCGCTGCGAGGCGGTGGAGCGCGTGAGCGAGCGCGCGCAGAGAGGCGAGCGAGATCGCGGTCGGGGTCGGGGCCCTTCGACTCCGCGCCTCGGCTTCCGCCGAGGGCGCGGAGCCTGCCCTGAGCCTGTCGAAGGGCTCGGGGCGAACGGCCGGTCCTTCGCAGCGGGGCGCGCGCGGCGCGAGGACGGTGCGGCCATGAGCACCCGTCTCCTCCTCGTCGACAACTACGACAGCTTCACGTTCAACCTCGTCCAGTACCTGGGCGAGCTCGGCGCGGCCGTGCAGGTGTTCCGCAACGACAGGATCGACGTCGCCGGGATCCGCGCCCGGCGGCCCGGCGGCATCGTCCTCTCGCCCGGGCCGTGCACGCCCAACGAGGCGGGCGTGACGCTCGCCGCCATCCGCGAGCTGTCCGGGGAGCTCCCCATCCTCGGCGTCTGCCTCGGCCACCAGGCCATCGGCCAGGCCTTCGGCGGGAAGGTCGTCCGGAACTTCCGCGTCGTTCACGGGAAGTCGAGCCTCGTCCACCACCGCGGCGGGTCGCTGTACGCGGACGTCCCGTCGCCCTTCGAGGCGGGCCGCTATCATTCGCTCGTGGTCGAGCGCGAGTCGCTCCCCGCGGAGCTCGAGGTCACGAGCTGGACGGAGGAGGGCGAGATCATGGGGCTGCGCCACCGCGCCCTGGAGGTCGAGGGCGTCCAGTTCCATCCCGAATCCATCCTGACCTCCGAGGGCAAGCGGCTCCTCGGAAACTGGCTCGGGCGGATCGCCCGGAACGGGAGGCCGTCATGATCCAGCAGGCGATCGCGAAGCTCGTCGATCAGCACGACCTCTCCCGCGCCCAGATGGCCGAGGTCATGGGCGAGATCGCCGACGGCACGGCCACGGCGGCGCAGGTGGGGGCGTTCCTCGCCGCGCTCCGGCTCAAGGGCGAGACCGTGGACGAGATCACCGGGGCCGCCGAGGTCATGCGCGCGCGGGTCGATCGCGTCCACGTGGAGAAGGACGTCTTCGTCGACACCTGCGGCACGGGCGGCGACGGCCGCCACACGTTCAACATCTCCACCACGGCCGCGTTCGTGGTGGCGGGCGCCGGGGTGACCGTGGCGAAGCACGGCAACCGCGCCGTCTCCTCCCGCGCGGGCTCGGCCGACGTGCTCGCGGCGCTGGGCGTGAACGTGGACGCCTCGAAGGAGATCGTGGAGCGCTCCATCGCCGAGGTCGGCATCGGCTTCCTCTTCGCGCCGCGCCTGCACCCGGCCTTCAAGGCGGTCGCCCCCATCCGCCGCGAGCTCGGCGTCCGGACGATCTTCAACCTGCTCGGTCCGCTCGCCAACCCGGCCGGCGCGCGCCACCAGGTCATGGGCGTGTACGAGCCCCGCTGGGTGCCGGTCATCGGCGGGGTCCTGGCCGCGCTGGGCGCCGCCCACGCCTTCGTGGTCCACGGCGAGGGGCTCGACGAGATCACGGTCACCGGCATGACGCACGTCTGCGAGGTGAAGCGGGGCGAGGTCGAGCGCTTCGCCATGGTGCCCGAGGACATCGGCCTCCCCCGCCACTCCGAGGCCGAGATCGCCGGCGGCGACGCCGAGCGGAACGCGCACATCCTCCGCGACGTCCTCTCCGGCCAGAAGGGCGGCCCCCGCGACGCGGTGCTGGCGAACGCCGCGGCCGGCCTGGTGTGCGCGGGGGCCGCGAGGGACCTCTCGGAGGGCGTCCGCATCGCGGCCGACTCCATCGACCGCGGCGCCGGCGCCGAGAAGCTCTCCCGGCTCGTCGCGATGACGAACGTTCCCGCATGAGCTTCCTCGCGGACATCCTCGCGAGGAAGCGCCTCGAG
>DATDDC010000520.1:0-9863 GCA_036523995.1 Anaeromyxobacter sp. | reverse complement strand
CGACGCCCTGGGGGTCGCCGGCGGCGGGCGCCACGGCGCCGCCCGCGAAGAGCGCCGCGTAGGTGGGCGCGGCGGGGAGGACGGCGCGAGGGTCCACCCCCGCCCCGGCGAGGGCGGCCACGACCGCCGCGAGCTCCTCCTGGCGGACCACGGCCACGAGGAGATCGGTCTTGCCGTCCCGGGTCCCGAGCGGCTGCCAGTCCCAGGCCACGTCGGCGAGGTCGAAGGGGATCTGCCCCTCCACCTCGAAGCCCACGGTCTGCTCGATGCGGCGCGGGTCGGTGAAGGGCAGGGTGACGACGACCGATGAGCCCCCGGCGCCCGGGAACGCGACCACCGCGGCGTCGAAGGCGAAGCCGGCGGCGGCGAGGAGCTCCCGCGTCGCTGCGCCCTGGCGCTCGGCGAGCGGCGCCTCGCCGGCCGCGACCGGCGCGCGCCCCGTCCCCGCCACGGCGAAGCCGCGGAAGGCGCTCTCGAGGAGCACCGCCTTCACTTCGTGCGCCCCGAGGTCGAGGCCGAGGATCCGCTGCGCCATCGTCAGTCCTCCCGCCAGTGGACGAGCTGGCCCAGCGCCGTCGCGCCCTGGCCGGTCAGCGCCGGAAGCTGCTGCGGCGCCGCGGCCGCCTGGCCGCCCTGGCGCGCAGGCTGGCCGCGCTGGGCGGGCGTGGTCGCCACCTGGCCGGGCTGGAGCTTGTCGAACTTGACCACGGCCTCGACGACCTTCGTCACGTCCCCCGAGCGCGCGGTGGCCCGGATCTGGAACACGCGCGAGCGGTCGGTGAAGGGGTTCTTGGGGCTCGTGTCGGAGAGGTTGTTCATGTTGAGCTTCACGCCGAGCGCGATGAGGATCTGCCCGAAGTCCTGCGGCGAGATGGAGAGGACCCCGCCCAGCGTCCTCTCCAGGACGACCTTCTGGAGCCGATCCGGGAACTCGGGATCGTAGAGGACGGGCTGGCCGGGGGGATCGGCCACGATGCGGGCGAGCTCGAGCAGCCCGGCCCGGTCGGTGGTGTTCACGTTCCGCTTCTCGTCGCGGGGCAGGTACACGGTGAGGCCGTCGCCGAACGCCGCCATGAAGGCGTCCGTCACGCCCGCCACGAGGTACATCTCCCCGAGCGAGTCCATGCGCGCGTTCTTGGCCCGGTAGCGATCCTCGCCGCGGTCGTAGGGGAAGTTCTCGTCGGTGAAGCCTTGCTCGAAGGGATTGAGCGGCGTGATCATCACGCACGTGGTCGGGACGGAGGCGGCGAGCGCCGAGCCGAGCGAGTCCTCGTCCACCCAGTCGCGCAGGTTCATGATGAGCTCCTGGCGCGAATAGCGCTGCCCGTTCTCGTCCTCTTGATCGAAGAGCGCGTCCCAGCGCGGATCGCAGATGAGCTGCCAGAGGGCCTGGACCTGCGCCGCGAGGAGCCCGCCCGTGAACGCGGAGTCGAGCTGCAGGTTCACCTTGCGTCCCTCGTCGCCCGCGACGGCCTCGAATCCGCCGGGCGGCGGCCCTGCGCTCGCCCCGGCGGGCGCGCGCTCCTGGCCGGCGGGCGCCACGGGCCCGGGGGCCTGCTCCTGGAAGAACGTCGCGGCGAGCGCGGAGCCCACCGGCACGAGCTGCCAGATCTGGATCCTGGGCGGCGACAGCTGGCCGGGCAGCCCCTTCGGGATCGCGTCGTCGAGGTCCTGCTGGAAGGAGAGGACGAGCCTCTGCAGCGCGACGCCGCTCTTGGCCAGGTACAGGGCGCGGAGCTCGTCCCTCGCGTTTCCGGCGATCCGCAGCGACACCTGCGTGTCGTAGGCGAGGTCCGCCGCCAGGACGGTGACGACCGCCACGGCCACGATCACCAGGAGGAGCGCGGCCCCGCGCTCGTTCTTTCGCGCGCGCGCCGCCATCAGGTCGGTCCCATGGGCCGCAGCATCGCGATCCGCGTCTCGGTGGAGAGCTTCTCGGTGCGACCGCCGCCGAGCGAGATCTCGAGCTCGAAGCGGATGCGCGTGGGGAGCTCGTTGGCGTGGTCCACGGACTTCGTCGTCCACTCCCGCGCCCAGTCGTTCCGCCGGCGGTCCCAGTAACGGATCCGGAAGGAGGTCACGTGATCCGCGACGAGGTCGGAGCGTCCGCCGCGGTCGGGCTCGTCGTCGAGCCTCGCCTTCTCGCGGCGGAACAGCGCCTGCTCGCCGGGGCTCTCCGGATCCGAGTCCAAGCGGTACGCCACCACCGCCTGGTCGGACTCCTTCACGTCGCGGTAGAGGCGCTGGTGCGCCATGGTGGTGAAGAGGAGCTCGTCCTCGCGGCCCACGAACACGGTGAGCCGCTCGCGGTAGCGCTTCGTGTCGTAGTTGTCGGACAGGAAGGCCATCGAGACCTCGCGGGAGAGGCGCGTCAGCGCGAGCCGCCCGGCGGCGTACCGGTCGCTCTGCGCCCGGGCGATCTCCCTCGCGCGATCCACCTGGCGGAAGGCGCCCACCGTCATGACGGCGAGGGAGGCCGTGATGGCCATGGCGACGACGAGCTCCATGAGCGTGAAGCCTCGCCGGGTCATCGGGGCTGGCTCTCCGCCGGCGCGAGGACCACCATGTGCGTCGTGACCGTGAAGGACTCCTCGCCCGCGCCCTCGGGCCAGGACACGGTGAGCTTCACCTGCCGGGCGCCGCGCTTCAGCTTCTCGCCGAGCTGCCCCAGCGGACCCTGGAGGGCGGCGGTCACGGTCGGCATGAAGGGCGCGAGCTGCGGCGCCTTCTCCTGCGAGGGCAGGAGGTCCTTCAGGTCCGAGCCGGTGAGCGCGCGCACGATCGCGTCGGGCGTCGTGTCGATGGGCGGCACCTTCACTTCGAGGCGCCACTTCACCTCGGGGTGGCCGTCGTCCTCGAACGTCCCCTCGGCCTGCTCGTCCTGGACGGCGAAGCCCTTCCACTCGTAGCGCTCCTCGAGCGCGGCCATCCTCCCCCGGGCCAGGAGCGTCGCCACCTCGAGGTGCTGCGCGCGCACGTGGTTCCGGAGCGAGGCCGAGACGATCTGCGAGGTGGCCACGAGCGCGGCCGCCAGGATGGCGAGCGCCACCATCACCTCGAGGAGGGTGAAGCCGCGCGGTCCCATGGACCGTGCGAGCGCAGGCCCAGGCGGATGAGCCTGGGCCGGAGCGAGCGGGGGGTATGGGGGGTCGCGACGTCCGCTCGCCGAAGGCGAGAGGGGACGGAGCGTCCCTCCATGAAGAGGGCTCACTCGCGCACCTCCACGTCGCCGGGGACGACCCGCGTCCGGCCGGTGTAGGGCTCGACCACGATGGTGTAGCGGTTGCTCCCGTCCACCACCTGCACGAAGGCGCGCTGCGCCTGCCCGCCGGGGAAGAAGTGGACGTAGACGGTGCCGCCCTCTGCGTCCCGCCGGCCCTCCACGTGGATCTTCCCGAACGCGGTCCGGCCCGGGAGCTCGCGCTTGTCGACCAGCCGGTCCTTGTACATGCCGAAGTCGGTCTTCGCGAGGAGGCGGCGCAGCTCGGCGTTCTTCTCCCCGGAGAAGCGGCGCGCCAGCTCCGCGTCGTCCTCGGGCTTGCGCGCGATGCCGACGTCGGCGCTCGAGCACTCCGCCCACCAGGCCTTGGCGTCCATGTCGAGGGCCATGCGGCAGGTGGCGTGCCGGAGCGCCGCGGTGTCGTAGAGGTAACGCATCGAGCCGGCCAGCTCGTTCGCGGCCTTGCGCGCGTTCGCGCCGGTGATCGTGCCCACCGCGGGCGCGGCGAGGCCCGCGAGCAGCGCGATGACGCTCAGCACGACGAGCAGCTCGAGCAGCGTGAAGCCCTGGGCTGTGGCGTTGCGGGTCACGAGCCTCCGTCAGTAGTTCACGATGTCTTCGTTCTCGTCCGTGCCGCCCGGCTGGCCGTCCGCGCCGTAGCTCTTCACGTCGTAGGAGTCGGGGTGCGCCTGGCCGGGGTAGAGGTAGATGTACTCCTTGTTCCAGGGATCCTTGATCGTGCCGTCCGGCGAGTTCGGCTTGAGGAAGCCCTCCTGGACGAGGATCTTGAGGCCCTCCTCGGTGGTCGGATAGCGGCCCTTCATCACGCGGAACGCGTCCACGCCCTGGGCGGCGATGTTCGCGACGTCGGCCTTGGCCCTGCGCCTGTCCGCCTCGGTCCGCTGCTTCACCACGTTCACGGCGACGGCGGTCGCGATGAGGCCCAGGATGACGAGCACGACCATGATCTCGATGAGGGTCATGCCGCGTTCGGCGACTCGGCGAGCACTCCTGGCTTTCACGCTAGCCTCCTGCGAGGGAGTTGATCTGGAGAATGGGCATGAGGACCGAGAACACGATGAAGCCGACCACGAGGCCCATGCCGACGATCATCACGGGCTCGAGGAGCGAGGTGAGGGCCGTCACGGTGGTGTCGACCTGCGACTCGTACGCGTTCGCGACGTTGGCGAGCATCTCCTCGAGCGCGCCGGAGCGCTCGCCCACCGCCACCATGTGATAGACGAGCGGCGGAAACTCGCCGGATCGCTTGAGCGGTGCCGCGATGGACTGACCCTCGCGGATGGCGTCGCGCGACTGGTCGATCACCTCGGCCAGGCGGACGTTGCCCACCACGTTCTTCACGATGTCCATGGCGGTGAGGAGCGGGACGCCGCTCTTGAGGAGGGTCGAGAGCGTGCGGGCGAAGCGTCCGATGGCGATGATCCGCGCGAGCCGCCCGAAGATCGGCATCTTCAGCACGTACCGGTGCCAGCGCGCCTTGCCGGCGGGCGTCCTCTTCCAGCGCACGAAGCCCCAGATCCCGAAGGCCAGGGCGGCGATGAGCGCCCACCACCACTGCGTGATGAACGACGTCCAGGCGATGAGGGCCCGCGTCGTCCAGGGGAGCGTGGCGCGGGTGTCCTCGAAGATCTTGATGACCTTCGGGATCACCACGGTGAACAGGACCCCGAGGATGCCGGAGCCGATCAGCATCATCATCGCCGGATAGGCCATCGTGGACAGGATCTTGGAGCGGAGCCGCGCCTGGCTCTCGGTGAAGTCCGCCAGCCGGACGAGCACGATCTCGAGCGCGCCGGAGTGCTCGCCGGCGCGGATCATGTTGGCGTAGAGCTCGTTGAACACCCGCGGGTGCGCCGCCAGGGCGTCCGCCAGCGAGGCGCCCTCGTTCACCCGCTGCTTCACGTCGCCGAGCACCCGCTTCAGCTTCTCCTTGTCCACCTGCTCGACGAGCGCGGTGAGCGCCTCGACGAGGGGGATGCCGGCGTGCACGAGCACGGCCAGCTGCCGGGTGGCGACGGCGAGGTCCTCCGCCGAGATGCGGCCCACCACCCAGCGCTTGACGTTCACCTCCCGCGCCTGCTGAGCCTGCTGCTGCTGCTCGCCGAGCACGTCGGTGAGGAACACGCCCTCGCGGCGCAGGGTGGAGCGGAGCGCCTTGGCCGAGTCCGCCTCGCGGAGCCCCTGCACCGCCTTGCCCGCCGCGGTGAGCGCCTTGTACTCGAAGACGGGCATGGAGCTAGTGAAGGTCCTCCGCCGTGACGCTGAGCACCTCGGCGGCGGTGGTGACGCCCTGGGCCACCTTGAAGGCGCCGTGCTGCAGGAGCGTGAGCATGCCGTGCTCCACCGCGGCCCGCTTGATGCTCGAGGAGTCGACGGACTTGAGGATGAGCTGGCGCACGTCGTCGTCGACGAGCATGAGCTCGTAGATGCCGGTGCGCCCCTGGTAGCCGGTGTCCCGGCAGGCCGGGCAGCCCTGGGCCTTGTAGATGACCCTGGGGTTGCCGGCCTTCCGCCAGATCTCGTCGGAGAGGCCGACCTGGTCGCGCTCCTCCCGCGTCGGCGCGTACGGCTTCTTGCACTCGGGGCAGAGCACGCGCACGAGCCGCTGCGCCAGCACGCCCACGAGCGACGAGGCGACGAGGAACGGCTGCACGCCCATGTCCACGAGGCGGGTGATGGCCCCCGCGGCGTCGTTCGTGTGGACGGTGGAGAGGACCAGGTGTCCCGTGAGCGACGCCTGGATGGCGATCTCGGCGGTCTCGAGATCGCGGATCTCGCCGACCATGATGACGTCCGGGTCCTGGCGCAGGAACGAGCGCAGCCCGTTCGCGAAGGTGAGCTCGATCTTCGGGTTCACCTGGACCTGGCCCACGCCGCGGAGCGGGATCTCGACCGGGTCCTCGATGGTGAGGATGTTGAGGTCTGGGGAGTTGATCTTGGCGAGCGCGGCGTAGAGCGTCGTGGTCTTGCCGGAGCCGGTGGGGCCCGTCACGAGGACGATGCCGTGGGAGCGGGTGATGAGCCCGTCCATGATCTTGAGCTGCCAGTCCTCGAAGCCGAGCTCGCCGAGGTCCAGGACCACGTTCGACTTGTCGAGGAGGCGCATCACGATCCGCTCGCCGTACGCCGTCGGCACGGTGGAGAGGCGGATGTCCACGTCCTTGCCCGCGATCTTGATGCGGATGCGGCCGTCCTGCGGGAGGCGCTTCTCGGCGATGTTGAGGCCGCCCATGATCTTGATGCGGCTGGCGATCGAGGCCTGGTAGCGCTTCGGGGGGCGGATCACCTCGCGGAGCACGCCGTCGACGCGGTACCGGACGGTGATGTCCTTCTCCTCCGGGTTGATGTGGATGTCGCTGGCGCGCTCCTTCACGGCCCGGAACATGAGCGAGTTCACGAGCCGGATGATGGGCGCCTCGTCGTCGGCGTCGAGGAGGTCGGTCGGCTCCTCGAGCTCGTGCGCCACCGTCTCGAGATCTCCCGTCTCGAGGTCCTCCATGAGCTTGTCGTGCTGGTCCGAGGCCCGGTCGTAGACCGCGTTGATGGCGTCGAGCACGACCGAGGGGAGCGCCACCTCCGGGGCCACCTGCGCGCCGACCAGCATGGCCACCGAGTCCTGGGCCGCCGTGTCGAGCGGGTCGGCCACCGCCACTCGCACCGCGTCGCCCGACGTCCCGAGCGGCAGGACCCGCGCCTGCTTCGCGAAGTGGATGGGCACCTTGGCGGCGAGCTCGCCCGGGATCGCCTCGAGATCGATGCGCGCCAGGAAGGGCAGGTCGAGCTGGATGGCGAGGGCGCGCAGCACGTCCTCCTCGCCCACCGCCTTCATGCGCACGAGGATCTCGCCCAGGCGCGCGCCGGCCTGCTCGCCGCGCTGGAGCGCGAGCGCCTCCTCAAGCTTCTCGGCCGGGAGCTTCACCGTCTCGACGAGGATCTCGCCGAGCGGCCGCCCGCACAGGAACGCGGGCGCGTTCGCCACGAGCGCCGTGCGCTCGTGCGGCGCTCCCCCGGGGAGCGGCAGGGTGTCCGTCTGGGTCTCGTCGTTCATCATCCGTGGATCTCGTGAAACGGTGGAGGCGTCGCCGCTCATCCCGGCGGCCGCGGGGACGCCGGGGGCGGCGAGGAGGGCGGCGGAGCGGTCCGCCCGCCGGGCTCGCCGGGCGGCGGAACGTCGGGCTGGACCTCGAGCCGATCGACGGGCGTGCCCTCCTCGGCGCCCTGCTCGGGCCGGGGAGGCTGGGCGGGCGGAACGGGCGCGGCCGGAACGCCCCCCGGGCTGGTCGGAGGGGGCGGCGCGCGCCCGCCGGGCACGGGAGAGATGCGCTCGCCGGGCGAGCCCGGGCCGCCGTTCTCGAGCTTGTTGGACTCCTCGACGATCCCGGCGCGCATGCGCGTGTACGGTCCGGCCTTCCGCGCGAAGTCGACCTCGACCTCGTAGGAGGGCTGGCGGCCGTAGAACTGCTCGATGAACTCCTGCTGCTCCTTCCGCTTCTTCTCGTAGATGCGCCGGTAGTCCGACTCGTCGCGGATGATGTAGGGCGTGAGGAAGATGAGGAGGTTCGTCTTCGACTTCGTCGACACGGTGTCGCGGAAGAGCCAGCCCACCACGGGCAGGCTGCCCAGGAACGGGATCTTCTTCACGCTCCGCACGTTCCGCTCCTGGATGAGGCCGCCGATGACGATGGTGCTCTGATCCCGCGCCACGATCTGCGTCTTCACCGTGCGTTTCGAGGTGGTCGGGCCGAGCTGCTGATCGCGCTCGGTGATCTCCTCGTTCTGCGCGTCCACGCTGAGGCGGACGTTCCCGCCCTCGTTGATCTGCGGCTTGATCTTGACCCGCAGCTCCACGGGCTGGCGCTGGATGGGCGCGATGAGCCCCCCCAGGCCGCTCGTGCCGAGGAGGCCGCCCAGCGTCGAGCCGCCCGCCGTCCCGGTCGTGCCGGTGTTCCCGAGGAGGTTCCCGAGTCCGGCCGGCGCGAACCCGGACTGGAAGGGCACGTTCTGCCCGACGGTGATCTCCGACTCCTCGTTGTCGGTCGCGACGATGTGCGGCGTCGAGAGGACGTTCGCGTCGGAGGAGGACTGCAGCGCCTGGATGAGGAACCCGATGGAGGGGAAGGTGAAGCCGAGGTTCTTGATCTCCGCGGTGACCGGGCCCGAGAAGCCGGTGAGGAACCCGCCCAGCCCGGCGGCCTGCAGGAGGCTGAACGAGGAGACCCGCCCCGGCTCCGAGGCGATGGGGATGATGCCCGTGTCGCCCTTGTAGTCGAAGGGCACGGCGGCGTGGGCCCCCACGCCGAACTGCACGTCGTTGCGGAGCGTCACCTCGAGGATCACCGCCTCGACGAAGACCTGCCGCCGCGGCCGATCGAGCCGGTCGATGAGGCGCTGCAGGGCGAGGAAGTCGGCCCCGCTCGCCTGGATGAGGAGCGCGTTCTGCGCCTTGTCCGACGTGATCTTCACCTCGCCGCTGAACAGCTCGGCGACGTCGCCGCCGGGGCCGCCCGCGGGCTGACCCGCCGTGGCCGGCTGGATGGCGCTGGTCGGGGGACGGCCGGGGATCTGGGGCGACACCGGTGCGCCGCCGGGCGCGCCCGTGCGCCGGGCCCGGCCCTGGGCGAGGTTCGAGAGCGTCTGCGCCAGCTCCTCGGCGTTGGCGTTCTTCAGGAACACCACGTGGATCCCGCCCTCGCCGCTCGTCGGCACGTCGAGCTGGTCGATGAGGTCCTGGATGCGCTGGTAGCCCTTCTCGTCGGCGATGATGATGAGCTTGTTCGTGCGCTCGTCCGGCAGGATCTTCGAGACGGACACCTCGCCCGGGCGCTCCGCTCCGGCCGGGGCGACGCCTGCGGGGGCGGGCGCCGGGATGGCCGTGGCGACACCCGGTGGGCGCTGCGCGGCGGCGCCGAAGCTCCGGCGCGCCGGCTTTCCCCCCTGCGCCTGGAAGATCTGGTTGATCTTGTCGGCGATGTCCTTCGCGGCCGCGTAGCGGATCTGCACGATGCGCACGAGGTCCCCGGCGCCGGACCGATCCACGGCGTCGAGGATGCGCTCGATGCGGCGGAGGTTCAGGGCGATGTCCGTGACGATGAGCATGTCCGGCGGGACCGCCTGGATGTCCGCGCCCTGGGGCGAGAGGAAGTTGCCGATGACGCCGCGCATCTGATCCGCGTCGGCGTACTGCAGCCGGATGACCTTCGTGACCGGCTGCTCGTTCGCGGGGGTCTCGGAGGAGCTGCCCGTGTACGTGGGGATGGGGTTCTTCTTCGAGTCCGCCGTGCGGATGAGCTTGTAGTACCGGCCCGTCGCGTAGACGGCGATGTTGTTCGAGTTGAGCGCCGCGAGGAACGCCGCGTAGGCCTCGTCGGCGGTCACCGGCGTCTTGGACAGGAGCGTGATCTTCCCGCGGGCGACGTCGTCCGTGTAGACGAAGTTCCGGCAGGTCCAGCGGCTCGCCTGCTCGAGGACGTCGACGATGTCCGCCTTGTTGAACGACAGCATGAAGCGGCCCTGCAGCGGGACGCACTTCGCGTCGGTGGGCCGGAGCGGCTCCGTTCCGCCGCGCGAGCCGCCGCGCGCGGGGGCGGGCGCCGCCTGGGTCGGGCTCGCGCCCGCGGGAGCT
>DATDDC010000519.1:0-1961 GCA_036523995.1 Anaeromyxobacter sp. | reverse complement strand
AGGCTGTAACCGGGGTTCGAATCCCCGTGGGGTCAAGTCGTCTTCCGCTGGATCGTCCGTGCGGGTTCAGCGCTCCGCTCGCTTCTTCCACGCCTTCTCGACCTGCTCGCGGACCGCGCGCACGTGCTCGTCCGGCGTCTTCGAATCCCACTTCTCGAACTGGCTGAAGGTGTCCCCGTGCGCGGTCGGCGACGGGGCGTCGCTTCGCCGGAACGGGCCGGCGATGCCCGCCATCCAGCCGTTCTTCGCCGCCCAGTGAGGCTCGCGCGTGCGGAAGCGGAACAGGTACCAGTCGTGGACGCCCCCGCGCGAGGAGCCGAGGTCCTCCGAGATCACGCGCATCAGCTCGATCTCGTGGGGCGGCCGGCCGAGCTCCGTCGGATAGACGAGCCACACCACCATCTCGCTCTCGGCGAACGCCTCCTGGGTCCGCCACCGGCTCGGGAACAGCGACGCCTTGTCGAGGCGCTCCAGGAGGCCGTAGAGCACGTTCCGCTGCTCGGGGCCGGCGGCGATCTCCTCCATCGCCGCGGGCGCGACCCGCTCACCGACCCGGAGCAGCGAGGCCGCCGCGAAGCACCGGAGCTTCGGGTCGCGCATCGCGAGCGCGTCGTGCAGCTCGATCCGCACGGGCCTGGTGGGGAAGTACCCCAGGACGTCGAGGAGCAGGCCGGCGGTCTCGCGAACCTCCTGGTAATCCTCCTGCCACGTCCACTCCGCGCCTCCCCGGGCCTGCGCCGCGCGCGCGGCATCGCGGACGGGCGCCCACGCCGCAAGGACCCTCCTGCTCTCCCGTGCGACGCGCTGCGGGTCCAGCGCGCCCGCCTCGAGCGCCGAGAGGAACGTCGCGTAGACGTCGAAGCGGTTGGCGTCCGTCGCGACGTCGAGCAGCGCCGGGAAGTACACGTCCGCGTGACGCATCGACTTGCGGAGGACCGCCGTCCGGAGCTCCGGGATCGGCTTCCCCGCCGCCCGGAGATCGCCCACGAGCCGGACGAGCGTCTCGGCCCCGGAGCGATCCTCCACGGCCATGAGGAGCTGCAGCGCCTCCGTCTGCGCCACGGAAGGAAGCCTCGGGAACACCTCGGCGACGACGGGCACGAGCGCCTTCGCGGGACGCCGCGCCGCGGCGCGCACGAGATCAGCCGGCGTGGACTGGGCCTCGAGCTTTCGCTTCGCGAACGAGCCCGGCGCCGCGCGCAGCAACCGCTCGGCCTCGCCGGCGGCGAGGCCCTCCTGGGCGACCCTCTCCAGCTCCTTCGCGGCGCGCTCCACGACGGACCCGTCCCGGCTCTGCAGGTCCCGGAGGAGCCGATCGATCCTGCCGCCGGCGGGCGATCTCTCGATCGCCGCGGCACCCCCGCTGATCGCGGCGACGACCGCGACGAGCAGCAACCGTGTCGGCATCGACTTCCTCCCTGCCCGTCAGTCTGGCACAAGGCGGGTGGCGATGCGTCGGCGGTGGAATCGCCCGGCTCGTATCCTTCACGGACTGGCCGGAGCGGCTCGGGGGCATCGCCATCCGCGGCGTGATCTGCACGCCGGAGGGTCGGCCCCCGGCGCGGCGCTCGGCGCGCGGGTCACGATTCGCTCAGCCGCGAGGCGGGCGCCTCGCCCGCGGGCTCCGAACGTCCGGCGGCGCGAGAACGCCGAGGAGCACGAACGCCGCGCTGCGGCCGAGCGCCCCTCCGCGCACCTCACCGCCTCGCCGGCACGAACAGCTCCCTCGAGAAGACCTCCGCTCCGCCGGGCGGATCCAGCGACACGGGGAAGGCCTCGTTCGTGAGCCAGGCGGGCAGGAGGTTGAAGTAGAACGGGCTCCCGAGGACGCCGCTCGTGCCTCCCGGCAGGCTCGTCACGGCGCGGAAGCCATGCCGCCGCCCCTCGACGACGTTCCGCCGGACGGGACCGCTGCCGAACATGAACCCGTTCACCGTCCGGGCCCGCACGTCGTGGCTCGC
>DATDDC010000518.1:0-2235 GCA_036523995.1 Anaeromyxobacter sp. | reverse complement strand
TCGACGTGGCGGGGAGCTGCCCGGTGCCGGCGGTGCGGGCCTTCCTCGTCGTGAAGAAGCTCGGCAGCCTCGGCACGCTGGCGCGGGCGAGCCCGTCCGTGGACGAGCTCAGGGCGGGGCGAATCCCGGGCCGGAAGCTCGAGGTGCTCCTCGACACGGGCGAGGCGCTCCAGACGCTGGAGCGCGCCCTCGCCCAGATCTCGGACCTCTCCGCCGTGGCGCTGCGCGAGGTCGGCGAGGAACCGCCGGCGCAGCCTGCCGAGCGGCCCGCGCCCGCCGCCAAGGACGCCGATCGCGCGGGCGAGGCGAGCCGGACCGTGCGCGTCCGGACCGAGCTCCTCGACGGCTTCCTCGACGCGGTGGGCGAGCTCATCCTCGCCACCGCGCGCATCCGCGAGATCGGGAAGGCGCTCCCTCCCGGCTCCCGCGGCGCCCTCGACGAGGGCGTGGACCGCCTCCACGCCATCGTGAAGGACCTCCACGACAAGGTGATGACGGTCCGCATGACGCCGCTCGCGACGCTCACGGACCGCCTGCCGCGCGCCGCCCGCGACGTCGCGAGGAAGCTCGGGAAGCAGGTCGAGGTGGAGGTGAAGGGCGCGGAGATCGAGATCGACCGCGCCATCCTGGAGGAGCTCACCGACCCGCTCCTGCACGTGATCCGGAACGCCGTGGACCACGGCCTCGAGGCCTCCCACCTCCGGCTCCTCGCGGGCAAGCCCGCCGTGGGCCGGATCTCGGTCTCGGCGCGGCGCGAGCGCGACCGCGTCATCCTCGAGATCGCCGACGACGGCAAGGGCATGGACCCGACCAGGCTGCGCGAGGCGGCGGTCTCCCGCGGCGCCCTCACCGACGCGCAGGCGGCGGCGCTCGGCGACCGCGAGGCGCTCCTCCTCGCCTGCCTGCCCGGCGTCTCCACCGCCGACATCGTGACGGACGTCTCGGGGCGCGGCGTGGGGCTCGACGCGGTGAAGCGCACCATCGAGACCGTGGGCGGGACGCTCGAGCTGGAGAGCGCACCGGGCGCGGGCTCGCGCATCACCTTCCGCCTGCCGCTCACGGTGGCCGTGCAGCCGGTCCTGCTCGTGCGCGTCGGCGAGGAGGTGCTGGGCCTCCCCATCGCCAAGGTCCACGGCGCGGCGCAGGTGGAGCTGTCCCAGCTCGACCGCAGCCGCGGCGAGCCCGTGCTCTCCTACCAGGGCGACCTCGTGCCCGTGCACGACCTCACGAGCCTCCTCGGCTTCCCGCCCGGCCGCGCCGGCGGGGAGCGGTCCGTCGTGGTGGCCGAGGACCGCGACGGCCGCGTCGGCCTGGCGGTGGACGCGCTGCTCGGCCAGCAGGAGGCGGTGCTGAAGCCGCTCGGCTCGCCGCTCGACACGGTGCCGGGCCTCTCGGCCGTGACGGTGCTCGGGAACGGGCGGCCCGTGTTCATACTGGATGTCCAGAGGCTCCTCCCCGCATGACCCAGGAGTTCGGCCCCCGCGACGTCGACGCGCTCCAGGAGCTGGCCTCCATCGGGTGCGGCCAGGCCATCTCCGCCCTGGGGAGGCTGGCCCGGCGCACGTTCGCCATGGACGTCCCGGAGGCGTGGATCGGGGCGGAGCCCGGCGCCATCGCCGACTTCCTCGGCACCCTCGGGGGAGACCTCCTCGCCGTGGGCGTGAAGCTGGAGGGGCCCCTCACGGGCGATCTCCTCCTCGCCCTGCCCGAGGACGACGCGGCCACGCTCGCGGGGATGCTCGGCTTCCCGCCGCGCGGGGCGCGCTGGTCCGAGATGGCCGAGAGCGCGCTCATGGAGTCGGGGAACATCGTGGGGAGCGCGTTCGTCACGGCCGTGGGGACGCTCGTCGGCGAGAAGCTCCTCCTCTCCGTGCCGACGCTCGCCCGCGGCAGCGGCAAGGCCTGCGTCGAGCGGCTCGTGGCGCACGCGGGCTCCGTCGCCCTGGCGACGCGCTTCAGCGCGAGCGCTGCGGAGGGCGGCGCCGCCCTCGAGGGGCTCATCCTCGTCATGCCCGAGCCGGAGCGGATCGCGAAGCTCCTCTCGCACCTCGATCTGCGGTAGACACGCCTCCCATGGACGAGCGCACGCTGCGCGGGCTCCTCGCCGCGGTGAAGGACGGGGACACGACGCTCGACGACGCCGTGAGCCGGCTCAAGGGAGCGCCCTACGAGCGGCTCGGCGACATGGCCACGCTCGACGTGCACCGCACGCTGCGCGTGGGCATGCCGGAGGTG
>DATDDC010000517.1:0-4626 GCA_036523995.1 Anaeromyxobacter sp. | reverse complement strand
GCGTACCGGCCGTCCCGCTCCCGGCGCGCCGAGCCGGCGAGGAGCACGTCCGCGCCCGCGGCCTTGGCCACCTCGCGGGCGACCCCATCGTCGATGCGCGTTCCCGCCGTCTTCCCCAGCCGGCGCAGGAGCGCGAGGAGGCTCGGGCGCGTCACCACCTGGACCCGCTTCGATTGCTCGAGCGAGGTGATGACGAGCCCGGACATGGCGTCCAGCTCCCGCTCCCCCGTCCCGTTCTCGAAGTCCGCCACCGCCACCCGGAGCCGTTCCCCGTCGGCGGGGAGCCGGTGGCGCGCTTCGAGGATCACCGCCACGGCAGCCACCGCAGACGCGGCGAGCACCGCCGCCCAGGCCACGCGCCGCCGCCCGCCCCGGCCCTCCATCCGCCGCTGGATGGCGAGGAGCGCCTCGAGGACCTCCTTCGCCGTCTCCGGCCGATCGGCGGGCTCCTTCTCGAGGAGCTCGGCCGCGAGGCGCCGGAGCACGGGCGGCGCGGACTCCTTGGGGAGCTGCGGCGGCGGCCCGGGCTCCTTCGCCTCCGCCACCTCCCGCGAGACGCGGTAGGGCACCCGGCCCGTCACCATCTGGAAGAGGAGGACGCCCAGGGCGAAGAGGTCCGTGCGCTCGTCGCCGGGCTCGTTCCGCCACTGCTCCGGCGCCATGTACGTGGGCGTGCCGCCCGAGACGGCGCCGGCCCGGCCGAAGAGGTGGGCGAGGCCGAAGTCGAGCACCTTCACGGTGCCGTCCTCGCAGAGGAAGACGTTCGCGGGCTTGAGATCGCGGTGGACCACGCCGGCGCGGTGCGCGTGGGCGAGGACGCGCGCGATGTCCGTCGCCACCGCGATCGCCTCCCGGAGCGCCAGCGGCCCGCGGCGCAGGCGATCGGCGAGCGTCTCGCCGCGGAGGAGCTCGAAGATGAGGTACGGGCCGGAGGGCCCGCGCCCGAAGTCGTGCAGCGTGACGATGTTCGGGTGGTTGAGCTTCGCGACCGCCTCGGCCTCGCTCCGCAGCCACTCCTGGTTCCGGCCCGCGATGCGGCGGCCGGGCCGGAGCGCCTTGAAGGCGACGGCGCGCCCGAGATCGCGGTCCAGGGCCTCGAACACGACGCCGAACCCGCCGCGCCCGATCTCGCGCCGGAGCACGAACCGGCCCACCTCGTCGCCCGGCGCGAGGCCCGGCGTCCAGCCCGAGGCGACGTCGACCTCCGCCTCGGGGGTGCGCGCCAGCTCGACGAGCAGCGCGGACAGCTCCGCGGACACGTCCCGAAGCTCCGCATGCCCCGCGGTCGCCTCGCCCGCCTGTCTGGCCGCCTTCTCCGCCACGTCGTCCACGCCGAGTGATTCTTCTACCAGATCGGCGAGCCGGTGGCCCTGGGGCGCGACCATGTGTCTTCGAGGGCCGAGCCCCTGCTTCGTGACGAGGCGCTACCCCACGAGGCCGCGCTCCCGCGCCAGCGTCGCGAGCCGTTCCTTGAGGCGCTCGAAGCGCTTGCGGAGCGTCGCGGCCTCGACGGCGGAGCCGTCCTTCCCCAGCACCTGCGCGATCTCGTCCCACGACAGCGTCTGGTCGATGCGGAGGTGGAGGAGGGTCTGCTCCTCGGGCGTGAGCGCCTCGCGGAGCGCGTCGAGGGCCGTGCGCTGCCGCTCCACGCGGGCCGCGGTCGTCCGGATCTCGTCGGCGAGGCGGGAGGCCTCGCCCGTCTCGAGCCTGCGGCCGTGCCGGCGCCAGGCCTCGTCGCGCACCGCCAGCGCGGCGTTCCAGGCGACCCGGTACGCCCAGGTCCGGAACGACGACTCCCCCCGGAAGGTCGCGATGCCGCGCCAGAGGTTCTCGCTGAACAGCGAGAAGGCGTCGGCCGCGTCGGTGTCGTCCCGGAGGACGGCGCGCAGGTAGCCGAAGATCTTGGGGCCGAAGGCCCGCATGGCCTCGGTGGCGGCCCCCCGGGCATCGCCCGCGTCGAGAAGGGCCCGGATGCGGGCCTCGGGATCCATGCACCCATGGTAGCGGGTCCGGGGCCTGGTGCGATACTCGCGCAGGCAAAAATGGGGGCGGCGGGGGTCCGGCCGTCCCCCCCCCCGGGAAGCCGGACCCCCGCGCCCCCTCCGCCCCCCGCGCGGGCGGATCGAAACCGATCGTCTCTCCATGTACGAGCGCCCGGGCCGGCGGATGTGACATGCGCGGCGCCGGGGCCCCGCTCCGGCCGCCCGCGAGGCCGCCGGGCAGGACCGAGGCCCTGCCCATTCGCCCCCCACCTCGGCGCTCTCCTCCCCCGCCTCGGCGCCGGCTCGCCCGGCGGAGCCGGAGCCGTCGGCCGCCCCGGCGCGCTCGCCGTTCCCTGCCCGGGCGGCGGCGGAACCATCGACGAGATCGCCGAGGGCGAGGCGCTGGAGCCCCGCCCCCAGGTCGGGCACCGCTGCTCGGGCGCCTCTCGAGCAGGCCAGGAGGAGAGCTCGAGGCGAGCCTGATGACTTCACTCCGAGTGCCGATCGAAGCGCTCGACTCTCGAGGCGCCTCGGTGGAAAGCCGGTGTCCGACGCTCGCTCGGCCTCTCACGGAGACGAGGCGGCGGGCCATTTCCTCTCGTCGCTGCGCATACCCGTGATCGGCGGGGTGCTCGTGAAGGCCGTCCGCACGGATCTCGGGAGCTCCGGATGGAGGACATCCCGCGCAATCGACCCGGAGGGGGGCGGAGCTTGGGCCCCTCTCCGCGATTCCCCTCGTGGACGAAGACCGCCCGCTCGCCGCCGTTATCATCGTCGAGGACGCCACCCGCGCGGTGGCCCTTGCGAAGGAGCGCTCCGGCGAGGAGTGCGCGCCGATGTCGCGCAAGGCGGCCGCAGAGCTGGGCGTCCCGGGTCGGGCATGGCGCGCAACGTCGCAAAGACGGAAGCGAAGCGGGCGTCGGAGCTCGCGCACGTCGCCGAGCGCGGCGGCCTCGTCGACAAGTATCGGCGCGTCGTCGCGAAGTACGAGCAGCTCGTCCATCGCTACAACGAGAACCTCCGCGACCGATCGGGCGCGGCCACCCTCGCCCTGGCGGCCCTGCAGTCGAGCCAGACCGGCCTCGCCCTCCTCGCGATCTCGGGCTACAACGCGCGCAACACGCGCTGGTTCGAGCTCGCGAAGGCGCAGGGGCCCTGGCGGGACGGGTACGGCTCGGAGTGCGACCTCATCGAGGACGCGGTGCGGCACCTGGGCGGGGAGCTCCTGGGTCAGCCCGCGGGCACCGTCCGGATCGAGCGCTTCGAGCGGAAGGATCCGTACCAGTTCGTCGAGGTCCGGCTGGAGCGCGTCGCGGTCCACGGCAAGGCCCTCGTCACGATCATCTCGGAGGACGTGACGGAGCGCGTGCTGCGGGAGCGCGAGCTCGAGCACGCGCGCAAGGCCATCGAGTCGCACGAGCGGATCCGCGTGGTGGGCGAGCTCGCCTCGGGCGTCGCGCACGACCTCAACAACGCGCTCCACGCCCTGACGCTGCGGCTGGCGCGGCTCCGCTCGAGCGAGCGGCTCGGGGACGAGGAGCGCGAGAACGTGAGCCACCTCGCCCGCATCGTCGCGGACGCGGCGGAGCGCGTGGCGTGCCTCCAGGAATTCGGCCGGCGGCGCGAGGACGTGCCCACGTCGACCTTCGACGTCAAGGCCGTGATCGAGGAGGCCATCGAGATCGCGCGCCCGGAGATCGAGGAGCGGGCGAAGCTCGACGGCGTCCGCTTCACGGTCGACGCCGGACTGCCCGAAGAGATGAGGGCGGTCGGATCGGCGTCGGACCTCCGGCACGTGTTCGTGAACCTCCTCGTGAACGCCCGCGACGCGATGAAGGACGGGGGGCGGATCCACGTGGCCGCGCGCGTGACCGGATCGTCCGTCGAGGTGCGCGTCGAGGACGAGGGAGCGGGCATCGCGGCGGAGAACCTGGAGCGGGTGTTCGATCCCTTCTTCACGACGAAGGGGCGGCGCGGGGTGGGAATGGGGCTCGCCGTCGCGGCGAGCGTGATGCACAGGCTCGGCGGCAACATCGTCGCCTCGAACCGCGTCCAGGGCGGGGCGGTCTTCACGCTCACGTTCCCGATCGCGCCGCCGGTGGCGGCGCCCCCCGCGAGCGCACCGCAGCGCCGGCTCGACGCGGGACACCGGCTCCTCGTCGTGGACGACGACGTGGACAACCTCACGGCCACGAAGCTCGTGCTCGAGCACCTCGGCCAGAAGGTGGACGTGGCCGCCTCCGGCGAGGAGGCGCTCGCGCTCGTCCGGAGCGGGGCCGAGCGGACCTACGAGCTCGTCCTCTGCGACGTCGGCATGCCCGGGATGAACGGGTGGCAGCTCGCGGAGCAGATCCGGACCGCCTCGCCCTCCACCTGCATCCTCATGCTCACCGGCTGGGCGCAGCAGATCCCCCGCGACGACCCGAAGCTGCACCACGTCGACGGGGTGCTCGGAAAGCCGCTCCAGCTCGAGGCCCTCCGCGACACCCTCGCCGCCCGCCTCGCCCCCGGCGCGAGCCCCTGATTTCCGCTTCCCACTTGAGGTGACGCTCGAGATGGGGGGTGTGGGGGGAGAGTTCTCCCCCCACTAGAGGCGCCGCAAGGCGCCGGACATCACGCTCACAGCGGCGGCGGGGACGTTGGG
>DATDDC010000516.1:0-1597 GCA_036523995.1 Anaeromyxobacter sp. | reverse complement strand
GGCGCCTCCGCCATCGTGGACGACCTCGTGAAGCAGGGACGCGTGCACGGCATCATCGGGATCGGCGGCGGCACCGCGTCGCTGGTGGCCACGTCGATCATGAAGCGGCTGCCCTTCGGCATGCCCAAGGTGATGGCGACGCCCATGGCGGCGCACCCGGCCTACGTCGACAAGTACGTCGGCACCCGCGACATCACCATGCACCACACGGTGCTCGACATCGTGAAGATGAACCCGCTGCTCCGGGCGCAGATCGTGAACGCGGTGGGGGCCATCTGCGGCATGGTCGAGATGACGCAGGGCACGGACATCCGGTTCGAGAAGCCCTGCGTGGCCGTGTCGTCCTTCGGCTTCGGCGAGATGGCGGTGCAGGCCGCGCTGCCGATGCTGGAGGAGGCTGGGTTCACGCCCGTCGTCTGCCACGCCCAGGGCAAGGGCGATCGCGCCATGGAGGAAATGATCCGCGACGGCGTCTTCCACGGCGTCCTCGACATCTGCATCGGCGGGGTGGTGGAGCACCTCTTCAAGGGCAATCGCGATCCCGGTCCGGACCGGCTCCTGGCGGCGGTGGAGACCGGGATCCCGGCGGTGCTGGCGCCCTGTGGGCTCGACATCCTCTCCTACGGCGGCCGCGCCGACATGCTGGAGCGGACGAAAGACCGCCCGCAGTACGTGCAGGACGCGCTGCGCGTGCAGGTGCGTACCACGGCGGACGAGCTGCGCCGGGCCGCCGACGTCATCGCCGAGCGCCTCGGCCGCGCGCGCGGGCCGTGGACCTTCCTCGTCCCGCTCGAGGGCTGGTCGTCGCTCGACAAGAAGGGCAGGCCGATCTACGACCCGGACGCCGACGCCGCCTTCGTGGAGCGCCTCGAGGAGCGGCTCTCCGATCCGCGCCGGCTCAAGAAGGTCCCGCTCCATCTCTACACTCCGGAGTTCGCGCGCGTCGCCGTCGACGAGCTCGTGAGGCTCCATCGAGGGGCTGGGGTGCGATCCTCGGCGTGCCCGCCGTGAGAGGCCGAGAGGCGCGCCGGACGGCCGCCTTCACCGCTCCCCTCGCCGCCGCGCCTCCGCGAGCGCCTCGGCCCGGCTTCGGATCCCGCGAAGCTGCGCGCGGATCATGACGAACTCCTGCGGCTCGAGCGCCGCGACGAGCGCGGAGGTGCCCCATCCCGGAGGGGCCGCCGCTCGAACCCGGACCACGAGGCGGGTCGTCTCCGCGTCGATCGGGAAGAGGCCCCAGGATTGCGTGACGAGCACGCCACCCTCCTCGACGCGCAGGACGAGCGCGCGCTCCCTCTCGACGGCGAACACCGGCCACCCCGCGGAGCCTCCGATGGGAATGACGTCGCCCGCTTTCAGGTCCTGCCACTCGGGCAGCACGCGCTCCGCGCTCGGCGCGTCGAGGACCCCGAACCAGGCGATCGAGCCAGTCGACGCTGTACAGGCCACCGCGGCCCTTCCCCATCTGCGCGAGCCAGGGCCAGATCTCGCCGGCCCGTGCACGCACGGTGATCGCTCGCGTGGAGGCGTGCCGGGGCGCAGCGACGAGCTCGTCGCCGCGCATCCTGCGGGTCGCCTCGTCCTCGACGGTCCCCCA
>DATDDC010000515.1:0-3438 GCA_036523995.1 Anaeromyxobacter sp. | reverse complement strand
TTGGCCAAGTAGACGGGCTCCGCCGCGAGCGCGCGCTCGAGCGCGGACGTCGCGAGGAGGGGGAGGACCTCGTCGCCGCAGCGGCAGAGCGCGGCGACGAGCGGCGAGCCGCGCCAGGAATCTCCCGCGTCGGCGTCGCCGGGTGCGACCACGGGTGGCTGTGCGAGCGGCCGGACGCGGTCGACCAGCAGGGCGAAGGGGCGGGCGGAGGACATCACCACCAGGTGCGCGTCGAGATCCGGCGCCCGGGGCGTGCCCGCGAGGGAGCCGAGGTCGAGGGCCACCGCCGGCCGGCCCCGGTAGACGAAGGCGCCCGAGGCGTGCGGCACCGCCCGCGGCAGCGGAGAGAACGGAACCAGGGGGACGACCTCGAGCACCCGGCTCGCCGGCAGGAGCGCCCGGCGGCCGGCGACCTCCACCGCGAGGTGCATGCCCGGCAGCGGCTCTCCGGGGCCCAGCGCCAGGAGCTCGGCCTGGAGGCGCTCGCGCTCCGCGTCGAGCGCCGCCAGCCGCTTCCTCAGATCCCCTGCTCTCCGCGTCTGTCCGGCGCTCACCGTCCACGGATGATGGCACACGCTCACCTTGCGTGGAAACGGGTCTCATTCACCATGGGTCTGGAATCGAGACACACGCGCTTCCGCTGTCGGTGAAGCGACGCGGAGGGCGCACATCCACTCCCCGCGTGCGGGGGAGGGGTCAGCCGGTGACGCGACCCAGCGCGCGCAGGATCCGCTCCGGCGTCATGGGCAGCCTCGTGACGCTCGCGCCGAGCGGGCGCAGCGCGTCGTTGACCGCGTTCATGACGGCCCCCGTGGCGCCCGCGGTCCCGCACTCTCCCGCGCCCTTCACCCCGAGCTCGGAGGTGCGCGTCGGCGTCTCGACGTGATCGACGGTCATGTCCGGCATCTCGGTGGCGAGGGGGACGAGATAGTCGGCGAGCGTGCCGTTCTGGAGCTGGCCGTCGGCCCCGTACAGGCACTCCTCGAAGAGCGCCGCGCCGATGCCCTGCGCGGCGCCGCCGCGCGCCTGCTCGTCCACGAGCATGGGGTTGAGGACGGTGCCGCTGTCGCTCACCATCGCGTGCTTGAGGAGGCGGACGAGGCCGGTGTCGACGTCGACCTCGAGGTAGGAGGCGTGGATCCCGTTCGAGAAGTCGAAGGGCAGCCCCTGCCGGACGTAGTGCGCCACCGCCGAGAGCTGGGCCTGGAAGCCGGGGGGCAGGAGGTCGGCGCGGAAGTAGCCGAGGCGGGCCACGTCGGCCACGGACATGCGCGGGGCCCCGCCCTCCCGGTCCACCACCGATCCGCCGCGGAGGTCGAGGGCGGCGGCCTCGACCTTGAGCGAGGCGGCGGCGATGGCGAGGAGGTGCCCCTTGAGGATGCGCGCGGCGCGCAGCGTCGCCTCGCCGCCGATCCCGGCGCCGCGGCAGGCCCAGGTGGCGCCGCCGTAGGGCGTGTTCTGCGTGTCGCCGGTCAGGACGCGGATGTCGTCCATGGAGACGCCGAGCTCGGTGGCCGCGATCTGGGCCATGATGGTCTCGGTGCCCTGTCCCTGCTCGGTGACGCTGATGGCGAGGCGGAGCTTGCCCGAGGGCTCGAGCTTGATGGCGCAGCCGTCCTGCGCCGAGATGCGCGCGCCGCCCACGCCGTAGAAGGCGGGGCCCGGGTTCGTGATCTCGACGTAGGTGCAGAGGCCGATGCCCCGGTGGATCCCCCTGGCGCGGAGCGCGGCCTGCTCGCGCCGGAGCGCAGGGTAGTCGATGCGCTCGAGGAGGACGTCGAGGGAGCGCTGCAGCGAGAGCTTCTCGAAGACGTAGCCGCTCGGCGTCGTGTGCGGGTAGGCGTCCTCGGGGATGTAGTTCCGCCGGCGCACCTCGACCGGGTCGAGCCCGAGCTTCGCGGCCGCGCGATCCACCATGCCGTCGGTGACCGCGAAGGCGATGGGGTGGCCGACGGCCCGGTACTGCGACATGACGTTCTTGTTCTGCAACACCACGCGCAGGCGCGCGCGATAGTCCTTGAAGCGGTACGGGCTCCCCACGAGCCGCACCACCTGGTTCCCCTCGACGCCGCTCGAGCGCGGGTAGACGGAGTAGGGCCCCACGCCGGTGCGGTCGTCCACGTCCATGGCCAGGATGGTGCCGTCCTGCGCCAGCGCCATGCGGGCCTTCACGCGGTGATCGCGCGCGTGGATGTCGCTCACGAACGACTCGAGCCGGTCGGCGACGAACTTCACCGGACGCTTCAGCATCACGGAGAGCGCCGCGGTGGCCATCTCCTCGCCGTGCACGTGCAGCTTGATGCCGAACGAGCCGCCCACGTCGGGAGCGACCACCCGCACGCGCTCCTCGGGGATGCCGAGGTGCCGCGAGTAGACGTCCTGCATCTGATAGGGCGTCTGCGAGGCGTGGTAGCAGGTGAGGCTGCCGTCGGAGGGGTCGTAGTCGGCGATGAGGGCGCGCGGCTCGAGCGTCACGCCGGTGTGCCGGCCGAAGTGGAACGTCTCCTCGACCACCGCGTGCGCGCGGGCGAAGGCGGCGTCCACGCCGCCCTTGTCGATGTCGAGGCCGAAGAGCAGGTTGTCGCCGAGCTCGGGGTGGATGACGGGGGTGCCGGGATCGAGCGCCGTCTCGGGGTCCGTGACCGCCGGCAGCTCCTCCCAGTCGATGACGACGAGCTCGGCCGCGTCCTCCGCCTGGGCGCGGGTCTGCGCCACGACCGCCACCACCGGCTCTCCCTGCCAGCAGGCGCGCTCGAGCGGCAGCGGGTACTGCGGGGCCGACTTCATGCCGGCGAGGTGCTGGAGCACGCCCACCCAGGGCTTGCACACCTGGGCGATGTCGTGGCCGGTGGCGACCGACACGACCCCCTGCGCGGCGCGGGCCGCCGCGGCGTCGATCGAGCGCATGCGGGCGTGGGCGTAGGGGCTGCGCACGAAGGCCACGTGCACGAGGCGAGGGAGGTCGAGGTCGGCGACGAAGCGGCCCCGCCCCTCCAGCAGCCGGCGGGCGTTCGGGCGCGGGACGCTCTGGCCCACGTAGCTCTGGGGCCGGATCTCGACGGGGCGGGTCACCTCATCCATGCGCCCCTCCCTTCGAGCCCGCCGCCTCGGCCGCCGCGGCGACGGCGTCGACGATGGCGTGGTAGCCGGTGCAGCGGCAGTAGTTCCCCGCGATGTGCCGCCGGATCTCCTCCCGCGTGGGCGAGGGCGTCTGGCGCAGGAGATCCGCCGCGGTGAGGAGCATCCCCGGCGTGCAGAACCCGCACTGGAGCGCGTTCCGCTCGTGGAAGGCGCGCTGGAGCGCCTCGAGCTCCCCGCTCGCGGTCATCCCCTCGACGGTCTCGACGCGCGCGCCCTCGGCCTGCACGGCGAAGAGGAGGCAGCTCCGCACGATGTGGCCGTCGAGCCGCACCGTGCACGCGCCGCACACGCCCTGCT
>DATDDC010000514.1:0-2345 GCA_036523995.1 Anaeromyxobacter sp. | reverse complement strand
GAACATGGCCTGCCCGGTGAAGAAGGTCTGCGGCACCGGCGCTGGTGCGGCGCTGGGGCGCGATCCCCGGCGCGTCGAGGAGGCGGTGCGGGCCATCCGGACGCTCGTCTCCGTCCCCGTCACCGTGAAGATCCGGGCGGGCTGGGACGAGGCGGAGGTGAACTGCGTGGACGTGGCGCGCGCCGCGGAGGCGGGCGGCGCCGCGGCCGTGGCGCTCCACGGCCGGACCCGCGCGCAGATGTACTCGGGGAAGGCGCGCTGGGAGCTCGTCCGCGCCGTCAAGGAGGCGGTCCGGATCCCGGTGCTCGGCTCCGGCGACGTGTGGACGGCCGCCGACGCGCTCCGCATGCGCGAGGAGACGGGCTGCGACGCCGTGCTCGTCGCGCGCGGCGCCTGCGGCAATCCGTGGATCTTCCGCGAGCTCCGCGCCGCGGAGCGGGGCGAGCCCATCCCGCCGCCGCCCACCCGCGACGAGTGGGTGGGCACCGTGCTCCGGCACGTGGAGCTCCAGATCGCGCACCGCTCGCGCCAGCGTGGCGGCGAGACGCCGGCGGAGTCCGAGCGCCACGCCGTCCGGGAGCTGCGCAAGCACCTCCTCTGGTACACGCGCGGCCGGAAGGGCGGCGTGCACTTCCGCCGCGACGCGGATCGGCTCGAGACGGCGGACGACGTGCTGCGGCTCGTCGATCTGCACTTTCCGCCGGGGGGCGAGGCCTTCCAGCTCGATCCCTCCGCGGCGCGAGAGGAGGCCGCAGAATGAGCGCGTCCCGCGCCCTCCTCCTCGAGACCGCGGACCCGGCCCTGGCGAGCGCGTGCCGCCAGGCCGGCCTCGAGATCGTGACGGTGCCGACCGCGGAGGCGGGGCGACTCCTCATCGCCCGCGGCGGCGGCCGGTTCGCGCTCGTCGACGGCCGCATCGCGACGCCGCGCTCGCTCGACGAGGAGATGCGCCACCGCCTCGACGCCTTCTTCGATCGCCTCCGCCGCCACGAGGCCTCGGGCCTCTACGCCGCCGTGATGCGCGAGGTGGAGCGCCCCCTCATCGCCGGTGCCCTCGCCCGGGCCGGCGGGGTCCGCGCCGCCGCCGCGGAGACGCTCGGCATCGACCGCGGCACGCTCGTGCGGCGCATGCGGGCCCTGGGGATGGACGGGGAGCGGCCGTGATCGGCGTCGCGAGCCTCTCCCTCTACACCGGAGCGCTCCTGCTGGGCGCCCTCGCGGGCGGCGCCCTGCCGCTCTTCTCCCACGTCCGCCGCTCCGACCTCCTCCTCTCCTTCTCTGCGGGGATCATGCTCGGCGCGGCGTTCCTGCACATGCTGCCGGAGGCCGTGGACGGCGCGGGCGGCGCGGCGGTGCCCTTCGTCCTCGTGGGCTTCCTCCTCCTCTACCTGCTCGAGCGATTCGTCCTCGTGCACCTCTGCGCCGAGCCGGGGCCGAACGCGCGCCTCTCCACGGGCGGCGCGCCGCTCCTGCCGAGCGATCCCCACGAGCACCTCCCCGGCGAGGATCCGCACGTCCACCTCGAGGGCGTCGCCTGCGACGTGCACACCTTCGGCCTCGCGGCGTGGATCGGCATGAGCGTGCACACGCTCGTGGACGGGTTCGCCCTGGGCGCGGCCTCGGAGCAGCCGGAGCTCGGCGCGCTCGTCTTCCTCGCCATCCTGGCGCACAAGATCCCGAACTCGTTCTCGCTGTCGGCCATCCTCCTCTCGGAGGGCTACGGGCGCGGCAAGGCGGTGGCCATGAACGCGGCGTTCGCGCTCATGGTGCCGATCGGCGCGGGGCTCTACCTGCTCGTCCGCGAGGTGGTGCACGTGCAGCAGTTCGCGCCCCTGGCGCTGGCGGCGAGCGCGGGGACGTTCCTGCATCTCTCCCTGTCCGACATCCTCCCAGATCTGCACCGCCGCGGCGGCTCCCGCTGGCGGCTCTCGGCCGCGATGGTGGGCGGGATCGCCGTGATGGCGGCGGTGACGGTGTTCCGGCACTGAGCAGGGCGCGCGGCGTCCGATCGGGTACGGCCCGGGATCGGCTTGCGCGCTCGGTGAAGGCCGCCCCAGCATGAGAGGCATGCCCCCCCGCGCCCCGCTCGTCCGCGCCGTCGCCCTGGCCGTCGCCCTCCTCGCCGCCGCCTGCGGCGGCTCACGCTCGAGCCCCGGCCCCATCGTTCCGGGCGAGGGGGAGGACATCGCCGGCGCCCCCGGCTGGAAGTGGATCCCCTTCGACGACGCCTTCTGCACGGACATGCCCTCGCCCGGCGCGTTCTCGACGAGCACCACGGGCCTCGCGGTGAGCTGGGGCACCGGCAAGGACCTCGTCCTCTTCCTGCAGGGCGGCGGCGCCTGCTG
>DATDDC010000513.1:0-6157 GCA_036523995.1 Anaeromyxobacter sp. | reverse complement strand
GCCGGTTGATCGACATGGAGGAGGCGACCAAGGAGGCGATCCGGCGCGTCGAGCAGTCCGGCATCGTCTTCGTCGACGAGATCGACAAGATCGCCGGCCGCGACGCCACGCACGGCCCCGACGTCTCGCGCGGAGGCGTGCAGCGCGACCTCCTCCCCATCGTGGAGGGCTCGAACGTCACCACGAAGTACGGAATGGTGAAGACCGACCACGTGCTCTTCATCGCGGCCGGAGCGTTCCACGTCGCGAAGGTCTCGGACCTCATCCCGGAGCTGCAGGGCCGCTTCCCCATCCGCGTGGAGCTCGAGCCGCTCTCGCGCGAGGACCTGGTGCGCATCCTCAAGGAGCCCAGGAACTCGCTCGTGCGGCAGTACACCGCGCTCCTCGCCACCGAGGGCGTCGACGTCCAGTTCCGCGACGACGCCGTGGAGGAGGTGGCGCGCATCGCCGCCGAGGTGAACGAGCGCATGGAGAACATCGGCGCCCGCCGTCTCCACACCGTGATGGAGCGGCTCCTCGACGGCATCTCCTTCGACGCGAGCGAGCTGCGCGGCCAGCGCATCGTGGTGGACGCGGCCTACGTGAAGGAGCGGCTCGAGGGCATCGCCTCGGACGAGGACCTCTCGCGGTATATCCTCTGATCGCGACTGCGCAGCCGATCTCTACTGCGCAGCCGGTGAGGACCGGCCGGTCGCATTTCGCTTCGCGAAAAGCGCCTCGGCCGGATGTCGAAGCCGGCTGTGCTATAAGCGCGGGATGAGCGCGTCGGAGCGGATCATCCAGCGGGCACAGCGGATCCTCACCCCCAACTACCGGCAGGCGCCGGTGGTCCTGGTCCGGGGCGAGGGGAGCCGCGTGTGGGACGCGGACGGCAAGGAGTACCTCGACTGCATCGCCGGCATCGCCACGGTGGCCCTCGGCCACTGCAACCCGGCCCTGGTGCGCGCCCTGGAGGAGCAGGCGCGCACGCTCTGGCACGTCTCGAACCTCTTCTACAACCCGCGCGCGGTGGAGCTGGCCGAGGCGCTCGCCGCCACCACGTCGTGGGCGAAGCGCGTCTTCCTCTGCAACAGCGGCGCGGAGGCGAACGAGGCGATGCTGAAGCTCGCCCGGAAGTTCCACGCCGACCAGGGCCGGCCCGAGCGCCACGAGATCGTGGCCTGCGAGAACTCCTTCCACGGGCGCACGCTCTTCGCGCTCTCCGCGACGGGGCAGCCCAAGTACCACCACGGCTTCGAGCCCCTCGTGCCCGGCATCCGCTTCGTCCCCTACGGCGACGCCGCGGCGCTGGAGCGGGCCCTGGGGCCGCGCACGGCGGCCTTCATCGTCGAGGCGATCCAGGGCGAAGCGGGGGTGCTGCCCGCGCCGGCGGGCTACCTCGCGGAGGCGCGCGAGCTCACGCGCAGGGCCGGCGCGCTCCTCTGCCTCGACGAGGTGCAGACCGGGATGGGCCGCACCGGGAAGATGTGGGAGCACGAGTGGGAGGGCGTGACGCCGGATCTCATGTCCGTCGCCAAGGCGCTCGCGAACGGCTACCCCATGGGCGCCATGCTCGCCACCGAGGAGGTGGGAGCGCACCTCGGTCCGGGCAGCCACGCCTCGACCTTCGGCGGGAACGCCCTGGGAGCCGCGGTGGCCCTCGCCTCGCTGCGCGAGATCCGGCGCGTCCTGCCCGAGGCGGAGAAGGTGTCGGCGCGGCTCTTCGAGCGCGTGCGGGAGCTCTCCGCGAAGCAGCCCCGCGTGACGGGGGCGCGCGGCAAGGGCATGCTCGTGGGCGTGCTCGTGCGCGGCGTGGACGCGGCCGAGGTGGTCCGGCTGGCGCGGGAGCGCGGGCTCCTCGCGAACGCGATCGGAGCGGACGTGGTGCGGCTCGCGCCGCCCCTCACGCTCTCCGCGGAGGAGGCCGACGTCGCGGTGGAGCGGCTCGCCGAGGCCGTGTCCGCCGCGCCCGCGGCGCGATGAGGGGAGGGGGGCATGGCACGGACGCCACGCACGAAGCGCGACTTCCTCCGGGTGACGGACCTCGACCGCTCCGAGCTGCTCGAGCTCATCGAGCGCGCCGCGGAGTGGAAGCTGCTGGGCAAGAGCGGGCCGCACCCCCTCGAGCGCATGACCATCGGCCTCGTGTTCGAGAAGGCCTCGACGCGCACGCGCGTCTCCTTCGAGGTCGCCGCCTACCAGCTCGGCGGCAACGCCATGCTGCTCTCGCCGCGCGACACGCAGCTCGGACGGGGCGAGCCCATCCGCGACACGGCGCGGGTGCTGGCGCGCTACCTCGACGCGCTCGTGGTGCGGACGTTCGAGCACTCCACGATCGAGGAGATGGCGCGCTGCGCGGACGTGCCGGTGGTGAACGCGCTCACCGACTCCTCGCACCCGTGCCAGATCCTGGCGGACATCCTCACCGTGACGGAGCGCTTCGGCGCGGACGCGCTCTCGAAAGGCGGCCTCGCCGTCGCGTGGATCGGCGACGGCAACAACATGGCCAACAGCTGGCTGGAGGCCTGCGCGCTCCTCGGCTTCGAGCTCCGCCTCGCCTGCCCCCAGGGATACGATCCCGATCCGGCGCTGCTCGCCAGGGCCGGGGCCCGGGCGAAGGTCTTCCGGGCGCCGGCGGAGGCGGCCCAGGGCGCACACGTGGTGAACACGGACGTGTGGGCGAGCATGGGCCAGGAGGCCGAGGTGGAGGAGCGCAAGCAGCGCTTCGCGGGGTTCATCGTGGACGGCGCTCTCATGAAGCGCGCGCGCCCGAACGCCATCGTGCTCCACTGCCTGCCGGCTCACCGGGGGGAGGAGATCACGGACGAGGTGATGGAGGGGCCTCAGTCGGCGATCTTCGACCAGGCCGAGAACCGGCTCCACGCCCAGAAGGCGCTGCTCGAGATGCTCCTCGCCGGGCGGTAGCGCCCGCCCGCGCCGCGTGTCCCTCGGGCGCCGGCTCGCGCCCGCTGCGGCCTCATGGTAGGGAAGTCCGGGGCCGCCGCGTTGACCCTCGCGGGCGCCCGTCGCTAATCTCGTCGAGCAGGAGGCCGTGGGAGCCGGGCTTGAGCGCAGATCGATTCCACGGATTCGTCTTCAGCGTCCCGGATCTCTCCGAGGACGTCGACCTCGACGTGGAGCGGCGCAAGGAGATCCTCTTCGCCGAGGCGCACCTCGCCGAATGGTCGCACTGGGAGGTCCTGGGCCTCCCCTGGAACGCCTCCGCGGCCGACGCCAAGGCCTCGTACCTCGAGAAGGTGAAGGTCTTCCACCCGGATCGCTATCCGGGAAAGCGGCTGGGCAGCTACCGGGCGCGGCTGGAGCGCGTCTTCCGCCGGCTGACCGAGGCGCGCGACGTGCTCGTCGACGAGGGAAAGCGGGCGGTCTACGCCCGCGCCAGCGCGCCCGCCGACGAGTTCGCGCGCATGGAGGTCCGCAAGCTCGAGAACGAGAAGCGCTCCGCCGAGCGCCGCGCCCGGCTCATGAAGCAGAGCCCGCTCTTCGCCAAGGTGGCGCGGGTCCAGGACCTCGTGGCCCGGGGGAAATCCGCCTTCGCCCGGGGCGACTTCGCGACGGCGGCGAACGACCTGCTCCTCGCGCAGGGCATGGACCCGAAGAATGCGGAGATCGCCGGCCTCGCCGCCGAGGCGAAGCGGAAGGCCGCCGCCGTGCGGGCGAACGGCCTCTACGAGAAGGGGCTCGAGGCGGAGGCGATGGGGAGCTGGTCGAGCGCGCTCGCCCTCCATCGCGAGGCGCTCGAGGCGGATCCCTCGCACGTGCGCGCGGCCTCCCACGCCACGAGGGCCACCCTCGCGCTCGGCGACCTCGCCGGTGCCCGCGCGCTGGCGGAGGGGGCCCTCCGCGCCTCCCCGCGCTCGGGCGCCGCCCACGAGGCGCTCGGCCTCGTCCTCGAGGCCGAGGGGAACAAGAGGGAGGCCCGGCGCGAGCTGGAGAAGGCCGTCGAGCTCGATCCCCGCCTCGAGTCGGCCAAGGAGCGCCTCAGGAAGCTCCGGCTCTTCGGGGGGATCCTCGGATGAGCGAGCTCGAGCCGGTGATCGGCATCGATCTCGGCACCACCAACTCCGTCGTGGCCACGGTTCGCGACGGCGTCCCGCGCGTCATCCCGAACCGGAGCGGGCAGCTCCTCACCCCCTCCATCGTCGCCATCGCCAAGAACGGGAAGAAGCTCGTCGGCGCGCTCGCCAAGCGCCAGGCCATCACCAACGCCGAGAACACCGTCTTCGCGGCGAAGCGGCTCATCGGCCGCCGCTGGGGCTCGAAGGAGGTGGAGGACGCGCGGCGGGTCCTGCCCTACAGCCTCGTCGCAGGCCCCGAGGGCTACGACGTCCGGGTGCTGCTGGGCGGCCGGACGGTGTCCGTGCCCGAGATCTCGGCCATGGTGCTCTCCGAGCTCAGGGCCGACGCGGAGGCCTGGTTCGGGAGGCCCGTCAAGAAGGCGGTGGTCACCGTCCCCGCCTACTTCAACGACGGCCAGCGCCAGGCCACCAAGGACGCGGGCCGCATCGCCGGCCTCGAGGTGCTCCGCATCATCAACGAGCCCACGAGCGCCGCCCTCGCCTACGGCTTCGGCAAGCAGATGGAGAAGAAGGTCATCGTCTTCGACCTCGGCGGCGGCACCTTCGACGTCTCCATCCTCGACATCGGCAAGAGCGTCTACGACGTGGTGGCGGTCGGCGGGGACACCTACCTCGGCGGCGAGGACTTCGATCGGCGCGTCATGGACTGGCTCACCTTCGCCTTCGCGAAGGAGAACGGCGGCATCGACCTGCGCCAGGACAAGATGGCCCTGCAGCGGCTCAAGGACGCGGCCGAGAAGGCGAAGTGCGAGCTGTCCGCGAGCCAGACGGCGCCCATCCACCTGCCCTTCCTCGTGGCCGGCGGGGACGGCCGGGGCGCGCTCCACCTCGACAAGCAGCTCGGGCGCGAGCAGCTCGAGGACCTCACCAAGGACCTCGTGGCGCGCTGCATCTCCGTCGCGGAGAAGACCCTGAAGGACGCGGGCGTGCGGCCGAGCCAGGTGGCGGAGGTGATCCTGGTCGGCGGCATGACGCGCATGCCGCGGGTGCAGAGGGCGGTGAAGGAGTTCTTCGGCAAGGAGCCGAACCGGGGCGTCCATCCGGACGAGGTGGTGGCGCTCGGCGCCGCCATCCAGGCCCACGCCCTCGTCGCGCCGCAGCCCAAGGGCGAGGAGGTGCTGCTCCTCGACGTCACGCCCCAGAACCTCGGGCTCATGGTGGTGGGCGGCTACTTCCAGACCGTCATCCCCAAGAACACCACGGTGCCGACGAGCCAGACGCACCTCTTCACCACGGTGCAGGACGACCAGACCTCGGTGCGCATCGCGGTCCTGCAGGGCGAGAGCGAGCGGGCCATCGACAACGAGCTCCTGGGCGAGTTCATCCTGGACGGCATCCGGCCGGCGAAGCGCGGCGACGTCTCCATCGAGGTCACCTTCGAGATCAGCGCCGACGGCATCGTCGGCGTCGAGGCGCGAGACGTGGACACCGGCCAGCAGCAGTCGATCACCGTGACCGCGACGTCCGGCCTCACCGAGAACGAGCTGAGGCGCATCCTCGACGAGCAGCTCGACGACCTCCTCGAGAAGAAGGCGACCGCGGGCGAGTGGGGGGAGCGCTGGGAGCGAGCCCAGGCCACCCTCCGCGAGATCGAGACCCTCGTCCCCGCCGTGCACGAGGCGCTCGAGCGCACCAAGTTCGGGAAGGACGCGGTGCAGAAGGCGGAGGGGGTGCTGGCTCGCGTGCGGACCGCCATCGATGCCCGGGACGCGGCGGCCCTCGGTCGCGAGGAGGAGAACCTCGAGCGCACCCTCCAGCTCTTCAAGGGCCTCGCCGCCCAGGCGCGGCAGCCGTCCGGGAGCTGACCGTGCCGAGCGTGCCCGAGCTCCTCGATCGAGGAATGAAGCTCTACTCCGCCGGCCGCGTGCGCGAGGCGCGCGAGGCGTTCCAGCTCGCCCTCGACCTCGACCCCCACAACGCCAAGGCGCGCTCGTACCTCGTCCACATCCGCGAGGCGATGATGAGGGGGTCGCCGCTCCCCGAGGGGCTCGCTCGCGTCACGGCGGCGGTCGAGGAGGCGCTCGAGTCCCCGGCGCCCGTCCCCCTTCCGGCCCCGCCCCGCGCCTCGGCCCCTCCCGCTG
>DATDDC010000512.1:0-2976 GCA_036523995.1 Anaeromyxobacter sp. | reverse complement strand
CGCCTCGGTGCCCTCGACGATCGGCGACTTCCCGCCGATGAGCGCGTACTTCTCGGCGGAGGACGGCGCGCGCGTCCGCGAGATGAGCCTCGCGATCGGCTTGCGGAACGGGCCGAAGGGCGCCGTCACCACCAGCGGATCGGAGAAGAGCTCGTAGAGGTACGGCTCCACCTCGTCGAGCGAGCGCGGCCCGCCCAGGTTCATGAGGAAAACCGCCGTGCGGTTCACGCGAGGCTCCAGGCTACGGGCTGCGGGCTACAGGCGAGGCGACGGCTTCCCCTGGAGCCTGAAGCCCGGAGCCTGCAGCCTCCTCTTCATACCGTTCTCGAGAACTGCTTCTTGCCGCCCTCTCGCTTCAGGTACGCGTCGAAGAGCATGGCCACGTTGCGCACCAGGAGCTGGCCGAGCGGATTCACCTTCACCACCTGCCCGTCGAAGCTGACGAGGCCGTCCCCCTCCAGCTCCGCGACGCCGCTGCGCAGGTTCTCCTCGATGGCCTTCCGCGCGCCCTCGCCGAACTGCTCCGCCACCTCGCGCAGGTCGAGGCGGAGGAGGCACATGACCCGGTTGATGACGAAGCGGCGCATGACGTCGTCGTCGGTCATGGCCGTGCCGCGCTCGACGGGGAGCTTGCCCGAGGCGACCCGGTCTCCCCATTCCTTGAGCTTGTGGACGTTCTGGACGTAGGCGCCGCCGATGTCCGAGATGGAAGAGATCCCGAAGGCGACGGTGTCCGAGGCGGGCCGCACGGTGTAGCCCTGGAAGTTCCGGTAGAGGTAGCCGCCCTGCTGCGCCCTGGCGAGCTCGTCCGACTCGAGGGCGAAGTGATCGAGGCCGATGAGCCGGTAGCCGGCCTTCGTGAACGCCTCCACGGCCCCGAGGAACAGCTCGACGCGCTGCTCGGTCTTGGGGAGGGCCTCCTGCGGCAGGAGGCGCTGGTGCGGCTTCGACCACGGCACGTACGCGAACCCGAACACCGCCATGCGGTCCGGGTGGATGGCGAGGATGCGCTCGAGCGTGCTCGACCAGGTGTCCGGCGTCTGGTACGGCAGGCCGTAGATGAGGTCGAGGTTCACGCCGCGGAAGCCGTTGTCGCGCGCGGCCTGGACGAGATCGGCGGTCTCCTTCTCGCCCTGGATGCGGCCCACCACCTCCTGCACCTTCGCGTCGAAGTCCTGCACGCCCATGGAGATGCGGTTGAAGCCGAGCTTCGCGAGCGTCTCGATCTGCGAGCGGGTCGTGATGGCCGGGTCGATCTCGATGGCCTTCTCCGCGTCCTTCGCGAAGGCGAAGTGGCGCGCCAGGATCTCGTGGCAGCGGACGAGCTGCTTCTCGTCGAGGAAGGTGGGCGTGCCGCCGCCCCAGTGGAGCTGGGTCACCTCGCGGCGCGTGGGGAGCCTCGCCGCGACGAGCGCGACCTCCTTGTCGAGGAGATCCAGGTAGGCGTCCGCCCGGGTCCGGTCGTGGGTGGCGATCACGTTGCAGCCGCAGAAGCGGCACATCTCCCGGCAGAAGGGCAGGTGCACGTAGATGGAGAGCGGACCGCCGGCCTTCTCGGCGCGGGCGAGGTGGTCGAGGTACTGCGCCTCGCCGAACGCCTCGGTCCACTCGGGCGCCGTGGGATAGCTCGTGTAGCGGGGCCCGGGCCGGTCGTACTTCTTGATGAGCTCCCAGGACGGGATCTGGATCACCGGAGTCGCCTCACTTCCACCGGAAGGCGTGGACGGCGTCCACGACGGCCTTCACGTTCTCCACCGGCGTGCCGGGCTGGATGCCGTGCCCGAGGTTGAAGATGTAACCGGGGCCCGGACCCGCCGCCCGGGCGATGGCGAGCGCCCGCTCCACGGCGACCTCCTTCGGCCCGAGGAGCACGGTCGAGTCGAGGTTGCCCTGCACGGCCGTGCCGGGCAGGCGGGCGCGGGCGTCCTCGATGGGCATGCGCCAGTCGACCGACACCACGTCGAAGCCGAGGGCGGCGATCCGCTCGAGGTGCCCGCCCATGCCCGTCCCGAAGAAGATGACCGGCACGCCCGCCTTCTTCACCGCCTCGGCGATGCGCGCCAGGTACGGAAAGCTGAACGCCTCGAGATCGAAGCGGTCGAGCTCGCCGAGCCAGCTCTCGAAGATCTGCGCCGCCTCGGCGCCCGCGGCGATCTGCGCCTCGATCTGGACGATGGCGGCGCGCGTCAGCTTCTCGAAGAGCGCGTGGGCCGTCGCCGGCTCGGCGTAGAGCATCGTCTTGAGGCGCGTGAAGCCCTGGCTCCCGCCCTCCACCGCGTAGCTCGCCACGGTGAACGGGCCGCCCACGAAGCCGATGAGCGGGACGCGGCCCGCGAGCGCCGTGCGGACGGCGCGCACGCCGGCGAGGACGTAGGGCAGATCCTCCTCCGGGTCCGGGACGCGGAGCGCGTCCACGCCGGCGCGCGTCCGCACCGGGTTGCCGATGCGCGGTCCGCCGTCGCCCTTGCCCTTCTCCCCCTTCTCGAAGGAGAGGTCGAGCCCCATGGCCGGCAGGTGGACGAGGATGTCGGAGAAGAGGATGGCGGCGTCGAAGCCGAGCTCGTCGATGGGAGCGACCGTCACCTTCGCGATGAGCTCGGGCGAGCGGCACAGCTCGAGGAAGCCCACCTTCTCGCGAACGGCGCGGTAGGACGGCTGGTAGCGGCCGGCCTGGCGCATCATCCAGACGGGAAGGCGGTCGACGGGCTGCCGGCGGCACGCGGCGATGAAGCGGTGGGCCATAAGGGGCCCGCATCTTAGTCCAGGTCGGGGTCCGTCGCCCAACCATCCCGGCGCCGTGCCGGAGCCGGCTGCGGCCGACCGGAACGCGAGCGGGCACGGGCTGCGACCGCGAACCGGACCGCTACCGCTACCGCGACCCGACCCCGACCTCGACCCCGACCTCGACCTCGACCCCGACCCCGACCTCGACCCGACCTCGACCTCGACCTCGACCTCGACGCGGCGCCCGGCCGC
>DATDDC010000511.1:0-7457 GCA_036523995.1 Anaeromyxobacter sp. | reverse complement strand
GCTAGACTACCGGCCCCGTGCACCCCCTCCTGCCCTCCCTCGGCGCCCCCGCCAGCCGGACCGCCGTCCTCCTCGGCGACGCGTCGCTCTCGTACGCCGATCTCGAGCGCGCCGCGCGCGCCCACGCCGCCCGCCTCCGCGCGGACGGCGTCCGCCCCGGCGATCGGGTGGCCGTCTGGGCCACCCACGAGCTGCCCACCCTCGCCGCCATCGCCGGGAACGCGCTCGCCGGCGTCGCGACCGTGCCGCTCAACCCCGCGCTCGGGGGGGGCGAGCTCGCGCACGTCCTGCGGGACGCGGCGCCGCGGCTCGTCCTCGCGGCGGACCCGGGGCCGTTCCGCCACCGGACGCCGCAGGTCGCCGGCATCGCGCTGGACGGTCCGGCCCCCGCGCCGCAGGGCGAGCCCGCGCCCCCCGATCCGCTCCTCGTCCTCTACACCTCCGGGACGACCGGCCCGCCCAAGGGCGCCGTCATCACCCACGCCAACGCCGCCTTCGACCTCGACGCCCTGGCGGACGCCTGGGCCTGGACCGAGCGCGACGTCCTCGTCCACGCGCTGCCGCTCTTCCACGTGCACGGCCTCATCCTCGGCGTCCTGGGCGTCCTCCGGGTGGGCGGCACGCTCCGCCTCCTCCCCCGCTTCTCGCCGGAGGGCGTCGCCGCCGCCATGGAGGGCGGCGGCACCATGCTGTTCGCGGTGCCGACCATGTACCACCGCATCGCCGAGCACTGCGAGGCGACGCCCGCGGACGCGAGGCGGCTCGCCCGGGCCCGCCTCCTCGTCTCCGGCTCCGCCGCGCTCCCGGTGCGCGAGAACGACCGGCTCCACCAGCTCTTCGGCCAGCGCGTGGTGGAGCGCTACGGCCTCACCGAGACGCTCATCCTCACCGCCGCCCGCCACGACGGCCCCCGCACGCCGGGCGTGGTGGGGCCCCCGCTCCCCGGCGTCGCGCTCCGGCTCGTGGACGACCACCGCCGGCTCGTCGCGCCCGGGCCCGACGTGCTCGGCGAGGTGGCGGTGAAGGGGCCGAGCGTGTTCGCGGGCTACCTCAACCGGCCCGAGGCGACCGCCCAGGCGCTCGACGCGGACGGCTTCTTCCACACGGGCGACATCGCCGCGATCACCGCCGCGGGCGAGGTGAAGATCGTCGGCCGCCGCGCCACCGACCTCATCAAGACCGGCGGCTACAAGGTCGGCGCGGGCGAGGTGGAGGCGGCGCTGCTCGAGCACGCGTCGGTGCGCGAGGCCGCGGTGATCGGCGTGCCCGACGACGATCTCGGCGAGCGCATCGTGGCCTTCGTCGTGCCCGCCCCCGGCGCCGCCCCGCGCGAGGAGGAGCTCTCGGATCACGTGGCGAAGCTCCTCGCGCCGCACAAGCGGCCGCGCGCGGTGCGCCTCCTCGAGGCCCTGCCGCGGAACGCCATGGGGAAGGTGCTGAAGAAGGAGCTCGCCCGCAGGTAGCGCCCCGGCGCGCCCCTCGCGGGCGGCGCGCGCGCCCCGCGCCCCGGTTAGCGTGCCGGGCGAGGAGGAGCCCCATGCTCACGAACGCCCGGTTCACGGCCATGCTCGCGGTCACCGACATGGCTCGCGCGCGAAGCTTCTACGAGGAGAAGCTCGGCCTGCACGCCAAGAAGGCGCTCCCGAACGGCGAGGTGCTGTTCGAGACGGGCGGCGCCACCTTCGCGCTCTATCCCCGCGCCACGCCGCCGCTCACCGATCACACCTCGCTCACCTGGGACGTCCCCGACATCGTGTCGGAGGTGCGCGCCCTGACGCAGCGGGGCGTCCGCTTCGAGGAGTACCCGCAGATGAGCACGCACGACGGCATCGCCGAGTTCGGCGGCGAGCGGGCGGCGTGGTTCAAGGACCCCGACGGCAACATCCTCTGCATCCACCAGACCGTCCACTAGAACATCCCCATGCCCGGGCTCCGCGTCTGCATCGACGTCGACGACCTCGACGCCGGGATCGCCTTCTACACGAAGGCGCTCGGCCTCACGCCGGGGCGGAGAGCGGGCGACGCCTGGGCGGAGCTCCTCGGCGCCCCCGTCCCGCTCGACCTCCTCGCGAAGCCGCCGGGGACGGCCGCGTTCCCCACGGGCACGCGGGCGCTGCGAGCGTACGAGCGCCACTGGACGCCGGTGCACCTCGACGTCGTCGTGGACGACGTCGACGCCGCCGTGCGGCGCGCGGTCGCCGCGGGGGCGAAGGTGGACCAGCCCGTCGAGGCGCGGAGCTGGGGCCGGATCGCCATCCTCGCCGATCCCTTCGGCCACGGCTTCTGCCTGCTCCAGCTCGAGGGCAAGGGCTACGACCAGGCGAGCGGACCGGCCTGAGGCGGAGCGGGAGGACGCACATGAGCGAGGTCACGCTGAAGCGGATCGAGGAGATCGAGCCGTACCGGGGGCCCCGGACCATCCCCGGGATCGCCATGCGCCCCGCGGCTCGGGCCCTCGGCGTCACGGCCTGGGGGATGAACGTCATCGACCTCGAGCCGAACGTCACCGGCTACCCCGAGCACGACCACCAGAAGGACGGGCAGGAGGAGGTCTACGTCCTCCTCCGCGGCTCGGCGACGCTCCACGGGGAGGGCCAGGAGTGGCGGCTCGAGCCCGGCGTGCTCGTGCGCGTGGGCCCGACGCAGCGGCGGAAGCTCGTGCCCGGGGCGGAGGGCGCCCGCATCCTCGCCATCGGCTGCACGCCGGGCAAGGCGTACGAGCCGCGGCGCTGAGCGCCCGCATCCCTCCAGGAGCGCCGCCATGAAGCCCTCGCTCGCGCCCGGCCTCACCTTCACGTTCCGTTATCGCGTCCCCGAGGACAAGACGGTGCCGTTCGTCTATCCCGAGTCGCCGCTCTTCCAGGGGATGCCGAAGGTCTTCGCCACCGCCTACCTGGTGGGCCTCCTCGAGTGGGCTTGCATCGAGGCGATCGCCCCTCACCTCGACGCGGGCGAGCAGTCGGTGGGCACCGGCATCTGGATCACCCACACCGCCGCCACGCCGCCCGGCCTCACCGTGACGGTCGAGCTCCGCCTCCTCGAGGTCGAGGGGCGGCGCCTCGCGTTCGCCGTGAAGGCGCACGACGGCGTCGACCCCATCGGCGAGGGGAAGCACGAGCGCTTCGTCATCGACCGCGAGCGGTTCCTGCGGAAGGTGCAGGAGAAGGCCGCGAAGGCGACGTGACGCGGCGAAGCCCGGGCGTCGTCGCGCCCGCCGAGGACGAGCCAGTGCTCGCGGCGGGCGGCGGCCGCGCCCGGAGAGCCGCTGCTCGCCCCCCCCCCAGCTCCCGTCGCCCTTCCGCCGTACCGCGATCCCGGTTCACGCCGCCGCCCCGCGTGCCCATGAGGATGCGTCACTTTGCGGCGCTCCCGGGCGTCTCTTTGAATGGAGGGGGATGTGAAAGCGTCCCAGAGATCATGCGAGGCACCATCACCACCCGAGACGTCTTCCGGCACGGCCCCATGATCATCCGGATCTGGGGAACCGGCTGCTTCCTCGCATGCGTGCGCGCGGCCCTCTCCCCGCGGCCGAGCACCTTCCTCGATGTCCTCTGCCGCTGCGGTGCGGTCCGGCTCGGCGGCGACGCCCAGGTGGCTCGCGCGTCTCGCGGCTGACCTCGACCTCGGCGCTCGAGCACCTCCTCGGCCCCAGACGCATCGGCAGCGTGCACCGGCGGTTACCCGCACGGGGTGTACGGGCGCTCGCCTGCCTGGCCCCACAAGGGTCTTCCCGATGCGGTGGCCGATCCGAGCGCCGTAGTGTCCTGCGAGGGGCACCTGCTCACCTGCCGTCCAAGCCGAGCCCTCGGCCGAAGGAGCACGCATGAGAAGCCGCATCGTCGCAACCGTCGGGTTGTCCCTCGCGGTCGGCGTCCTCGCGGTCCCGCGCCTCTCCCGGGCCATTCCGGCCTTCGCGCGCAAGTACGAGACGAGTTGCCTGACCTGCCACTCGGTCTACCCCCGCCTCACGCCCTTCGGCGAGGCCTTCCGCCGGAACGGCTACCGCTTCCCCGGCGTCGACAGCGACTACGTGAAGCAGGGCACCGTCGTCCTCGGTCAGGAGGCGAACAAGAAGACGTTCCCGAATTCGGTCTGGCCGGCGACCCTCCCCATCTCGGTGCCGATCGCGATCGGGGCCAACGGCCATGCCGCCTTCTTTCCGGATTCGAAAGCGAGCCAACCCCGCGCCAACAACGGCACCGCCTTCTCCCTCGACGGCCTCGTCGGCGAGGGACAGCTCTGGGCGGGAGCTTCCCTCGACGACACGACCACGCTCTGGGCCGAGTTCACGATCTCGTCGGAGGGCGCGGACGTGGAGCACGCCCAGGTCCTCCTGAACGATCTCGTCGGGCCGAAGCATGCGGTGAACCTGGTCGTGGGAAAGGGATTCCCCACCCTCACGAGCTTCGGCCCGCACTCGACGTTCCTCGGGGACGCGCGCATCACGACCGTCCCGCTGACGGAGATCTACGGCCTCTCGGAGGATCCGTTCACGCTCGTCGACAACTACAACGGGCTCGAGCTGACCGGGGTCCTCGGGGGCTGGTTCGACTACTCGGCCGGCGTGAGCTCGGGGAAGAACACCTCGGGGAGCCTGTTCAACTCGGAGAACGCCTACGCGCACGTCGGCTACAAGATCGGCGGGATGCGCCTCGACGGCGAGGGCGACAAGGGGCCGAAGGACGCGATGCACCCGTGGGCGGAGGATGCGCTCACGCTCGACGCCTTCGTCTACCACTCGCGGGAGTATTTCCCGAACCCCGCGGCGCCCCCACCGGCGCTCGGCGACACCTCCCTCACCGTCGGCGGCGCGGTGCGCGCGCAGCTCGGCTCGCTCGAGCTCGACGCCGGGGTCTACAGCCAGAAGCACGACCGCGGCACGGCGACCCTCGGCTCGGTGACGGCCGACGTGGAGTGGGCGGAGCTGAGCTACGTCCTCTACCCGTGGCTCGTCCCGGCCGTCCGGGTGGAGCGGATCGGCCTCAAGCCCTCCGGCGGCGACAGCGTCTCGGACGTCCACATCATGCCCGGCATCGCCTTCCTCATCCGCGCGAACGTGAAAGCCGTGCTGGTCGCCAACATCGAGCTGGCGAATGGGTTCCCGGTCGACGCGGGCGGGACGCCGCTCGCGTGGAGCGGCGGGAACGCCGACTGGGGCGGCTTCGTCGCAACGGGAGACACCTCCACGCCCACGGGCAAGCTGAACGAGTTCCAGTCCATCACGCTATTCCTCGCCTGGGCGATGTGAATCCGGGCGCCGGGCCGCGCGTCCACACCGAGGAAGGTCTGCGCCATGAAGATCCGCTCGCTCGACGTCCTGAGGTGCCTCCCGGTCGCGCTCCTCGCCGCAGCCCTTCCGGCGAGCGCGCAGACCGGGACCATCTCCGGGAAGGTGGAGGTGACCCCGCCCAAGTACCTGGCGGAGACCGTCGTCTACGTGGTGAAGGCGCCCGGCACCTTCGCGCCCAAGACGGTGAGCATGGACCAGAAGACGCTCACCTTCACGCCCCACGTCCTCGTCGTCACCCAGGGTGACACGGTCAAGTTCCTGAACCACGACAACGTCGCCCACAACGTCTACTCGCCCGACGGGACGCCCTACAACCTCGGGAGCTTCAAGCCCGCCGAGGAGCGCACGCACAAGTTCGACGAGCCCGGGGCCTACGCGCAGCTCTGCAGCATCCACCCGGAGATGCTCGCCTACGTCTTCGTGAGCCAGAACCCGTACGCCGCAGCCGTGGACGCGAAGGGGCACTACGCCATCAAGAACGTGCCCCCGGGCAGCTACCAGCTCGCCATCTGGAACTCGCACCTCAAGGCGCCGCCCAAGCAGGTCACGGTGGCCGCGGGGAAGACCGTCGAGCAGGACTTCGCCGTGAAACGGTAGGAGCGCGCCGTGCCCTCCCGCGCGGGCGCCGCGCAGGTCCTCGCCGGCTTCGCGGCGCTCGCGTTCCTCTGCGGCGCCGCGCCCTCCGGCCCGGCGCAGCCCATCCGCTTCAGCCACCGGATCCACGCCGGCGAGGCGAGGATCGGCTGCACCTCCTGCCACGCCTGGGCGGAGCGGACGCCCATCGCCGGGATCCCGTCCATGCAGCGGTGCCAGGGCTGCCACAAGTTCGTCCGCGAGGACCCGGAGCACCCGGAGATCACGGCCGAGCTGAAGCCCCTCCTCCAGATCCTGAAGGACGGGACGGCCATCGAGTGGGTGCGCGTCACGCGCGTCCCCGACCACGTCTACTTCACGCACGAGCGGCACGTCCGGGCCGGCGTGCGTTGCCAGGAGTGCCACGGCGAGGTCGAGAAGATGGAGGTGGTGCGCCAGGTCGCGCCGCTCACCATGGGCTGGTGCCTCTCCTGCCACCACCAGAAGCAGCGCGAGAAGGCGGGGCGCGAGCGGCTCACCGAGTGCGTCACCTGCCACAAGTGAGGGCGAGTGTCGGATCCCAGCGAGAGACGGGTCGGGCGCAGGACCTTCTTCAAGATCGCCGGTGCGGCCGGTGCGGCCGGGGCCGCGGCCGGGTGCTCGCCGCGGGCCGCGACCGAGCGCCTCGTGCCCTGGATCGTCCCCCCCGAGGACATCGTCCCAGGGCAGCCGCTCTACTACCGGACCGCCTGCCGCGAGTGCTCCGCCGGCTGCGGCGTGACCGCGAGGACGCGCGAGGGTCGCGCCACGAAGCTCGAGGGGAACCCGGAGGATCCCGTCGGCCGGGGAGCGCTCTGCGCGCGCGGGCAGGCGGCGGTCCAGGCGCTCTACCACCCGGAGCGGTTCCGCGGCCCGATGCGGCGCGGGAGCGACGGCGCGCTCGCGCCCATCTCCTGGGACGACGCGGAGGACGCGCTCGCGAAGGCGGTGACCGCGGCCGCGGCGAAGGGGCCGGGCCGCGTCCGCCTCCTCACGCGGCTCGAGCCGGGGAGCACCGGCGCCGTGCAGCGCGCCTTCCTGAAGGCCGCCGGAGCGCGGCCCGCGGATCGGCTGGTGCTCGAGCCGTTCGACCCCGCCCCGCTGCGGATCGCGGCCGCGTCGCTCCTCGGCGCCTCGGGCCTTCCGGTCTTCGACCTCGCGGCGGCGCGCTCCATCGTCGCCTTCGGCGCGGACTTCCTCGAGACGTGGCGCTCGCCCGTGGAGGGCGCGCGCCAGCTCGCGGCGGGCCGCGGCCGCATCGGGGAGGACCGCACCCGGCTCACCTGGGTGGGCCCGCGCCTCGCCCTCACGGGCATCTCCGCCGATCGCTGGATCCGCTGCCGGAGCGGCGGCGAGGCGGCGGTCGCGCTCGGAATGCTGCGCGTGCTCCTCGATCCCGCCCGCGACATCCCCGTCACCGCGAAAACGCGCGCGCTCGCGGCGCGCGCCGCGCACCTGCCGGCGCAGGACCTCGCCAATCGGGCGGGCGTGCCGTGGTCGGAGATCGAAGCGCTCGCGCTGAAACTGGCACGCCGGCGCCCCTCGGCCCTGCTCG
>DATDDC010000510.1:0-2406 GCA_036523995.1 Anaeromyxobacter sp. | reverse complement strand
ACGCCGTGGCCGCGACGAGCCCGCCGGGCGTGAACCCGGCGAACGTGTCGTCGGCCTCGATCCGCCCTGCGGCGCGCCGATCGATCGCGACGGCGGACGCGAGCGGCCTCGGAGCGGGCTCGTCGCCCATCCGCAGCGGGGCCCCGCACTGCGTGCAGAACATCGGCGGGGGATCGGCGATCTCGCGGTGGCATCGGGGACAGCGCACCTCCCGAACCTAAGGTCGACCGGGGATCGGAATCAAGAAAGGTCGCCGAAGCGCTCCTGTAGGAGCGCCACCGCCACGATGGCCGCGGTCTCGGCCCGGAGCACGCGCGGCCCGAGCGAGACGGCGATCGCCCCGGCGCGGCGACACGCCGCGAGCTCCTCCTCGGTGAGCCCGCCCTCGGGACCCACCACGGCCGCGAGCCCGCGCGCGCCTCCCGCGTCCGCCTGCGACAGCGGCGCCCCGCCCGGGTGGAACACGAACGAAACCGTGCCCTCGGGGAGCCTCTCGAGCGCGGCGTCGAGCCCCACGGGCGCCGCGACGGCGGGAACGTCGGCGCGCCCGCACTGGCGGGCCGCCTCCTCCGCGATCTTCCTCCAGCGGCCGGCGCGCTCCTCCGCCTTCGCGCCCTGGAGCCGAACGACGGATCGCGCCGCGGCGAACGGCACGATCCGCGCGGCGCCCAGCTCCGTCGCCTTCTGCACGACGAGGTCGACCTTCTCTCCCTTCGCCATCGCGAAGAGGAGCGCGAGCTCCGGCGCGGCCGACCGCGCCTCCTCGCGGGGCCCCAGCGCCACCGTCTCGAGCCCCTCCTCGAGCCTCCCGGGGTAGCGGCCTCCCTTGCCGTCGAAGACCTCCACCGGCGCCCCCGGGCCGAGCCGCAGGACGTCGGCGAGATAGTGCCGCGCCTCGGGCGTGAGCCGGCCCCGCCCAGGCTCGATGCGCTCGGGCGGCAGGTGGACCCGCCGCTCCGTCACGCGCGCCGCCCCAGCGCGACGAGGCTCCACTCGCCGTCGCGGCGGTCGCCGGAGGGGAAGGGCTCGAGGCCCAGGGCGCGGTAGGCGCGCCGCACCTCTTCCTCCTGGGGAGCGAGGATCCCGGAGAGGAGCACGACGCCGCCCGGCGCGAGCTTCGCGGCGATCGCGGGCGCGAGCTCGACGAGCGTGTTCGCGAGGATGTTCGCCACGACGACGTCGAAGGTCCCCTCCACGGCCTCGAGCGGACGGGACACCACCTCGACGGACGCGCCGTTGCGGCCGGCGTTCTCGCGCGCGACCTCCACGGCCTTCGGGTCGTCGTCGTTCGCGGCCACGCGCCCGGCTCCGAGCCGGTCCGCCGCGATGGCGAGGATCCCCGACCCGGTCCCCACGTCGAGCACCGAGGCGCCGGGGCGGAGCGCGAGCAGGTCCGAGAGCGCGGCGAGGCAGAGCGAGGTCGTGGCGTGGCTCCCCGTCCCGAAGGCCATGCCGGGATCGAGCACGACCTCCACCGCGCCGGGCGGCGGCGGCGCCTCGATCCAGGACGGCCGGATGCGGACGCGCCCGACGTCGAGCGGGGCGAAGTGCCTCTTCCAGCCCTCGCCCCAGTCCTCGTCGGGAACGAGATCCAGCGCGCCGCCGTGCCGGGCGGCGGCTCCCTCCGCGTCGTCGCGGCTCTCGAAGAACGCGACGAGGAGGGCGCGGCCCGGCGGCGGGAGCCTCGCGCCCGGCATGGGCGTCCCCTCGCCGTCGCGGATCTCGACGCCCGCCGCGCCGAGGTCGAAGAGCCCGGCCGCGAGGTCCTCCGCCGCCGCGGCGTCGGCATCGAGCGTGAGCGAGAAGGTCGGCACCGGCGAAGTGTAACAGCCGCATCGGCGCGAGGACGCCCGGGGTCGGCGGAGGCGCGTCAAGGCGCCTCCGGCCTTCGATTTCGTGCTGCGCCGGTTCAGGGGTAGCATGGGCGACCGGCATGGAATTCCACGTACTTCTGGTCGAGCCCGACGGTGCGCTGGCCGACGAGATCCGCCGAGCCTTCGCGCCTGCGGGATTCTCCGTCACCGCGCTCCAGGCGGGCGAGCCGGCGGTCGAGCGCTGCCGCCAGGAGACGCCGGACCTCATCCTCCTCGCGGCCGAGCTGCCGGACATGAGCGGCTTCTCGGTCTGCAACCGGCTCAAGCGCGCGCTCGCGTCGGTCCCGCTCATCCTCTACACGGCGGAGGCCACCGAGGCGGCCATCGAGGCGCACCGCGCCACGCGGACGCGCGCGGACGACTACCTCAAGAAGCCGTTCCAGATCGCCGACCTCCTCGGCAAGGCGGCCGCGCTCCTCCAGACGGAGCAGAGCGAGGCGCCGGCTCCCGCGGAGCCGCCCGCGCCGCCGCGCCCGGACGGCCGCCGCACGCGCCAGCAGCCCGCCGCCGAGGACCCGCCGGTCCTCCAGCG
>DATDDC010000509.1:0-6812 GCA_036523995.1 Anaeromyxobacter sp. | reverse complement strand
GGAGGGGCGTGCCGTCTGGCCGTCCCGCTCGACGAAGGTCGTCCCCACAACCTCGAGAAGGGCACCATAGCGTCACCTCGAGCCGGACCGAGTCCCCTTCGTCGTACACGGTGAAGCGGCGGAGATCGAAGTCGCCGTCGGTGAACTCGGGGCCCCGGGGCGGCAGGTAGCTGCCGGGCCCGGTGGCGTCGCCGGCGGGGTCGTCGAAGGAGGCGACGAGCCGCGGCTCCGCGGCGGCGGCGGGATGCGCGGAGGCCCAGAGCGCCGTGGCGAGGACGGCGAGGCGAGATGCGCGGGCCAGGGGAGCCGGAGCGAGCATGGGGGGGAGGCTACACCGGGAGGGCGCCCGGGCGCGCGGGCCCGGGCGGTGGGCGGGCGGGCGCCGGCTTCCTCTCCGGGAGGGGGCCTGGCGTGGCGAGTGGCCGTTTCTCCGCGCCGTGCTAGAGACGTCGCCATGCTCGCCCGGAAGGAAGCCTTCCCCGTCCACAAGTACGAGGTGGACGCGTTCGACGCGCTCTCGCCCCCGGTGCTCCAGGGCTACCTCTCGGAGATCGCGGGACATCACGCCGACGAGCTGGGCGTGGGGCTCGAGGCCCTCATGGCGAGGGGGATCACCTGGGTGCTCGCGCGCCTCCGCCTCGAGAACCCGGTCGCCATCGCCCTCGGGGACGAGGTCGAGATCGAGACCTGGCCGTCCGGCATCGAGCGGCTCTTCGCGCTCCGCGAGTTCGTGGTGCGCTCCGGGGGGGCCGAGGTGGCGCGCGCCACGACGCAGTGGCTCGTCCTGGACCTCTCCACGCGCAAGCCCGTGCGCCCCTCGGAGGTGCTCGACCCTCGCTTCCCGCGCGAGCCGACGCCGCCCGTGGCGCCGCTCGCCCGCGGGAAGCTGGCGGAGCTCGCCGCGTGGGAGATCGAGAAGCGCTTCCCCGTCCGCTACGCGGACATCGATCAGAACCTGCACGTCACGAACACGAGCTACCTCGCGTGGGCCATCGAGGCGATGCCGGAGGACCACTGGCGCTCGTCGCGCCTCGCCTCCGTCGAGGTTCACTACCTCGCCGAGACCCTCCACGGAGAGGCGATCCTCTCCCGCGCGAAGGCGACGGGCGCGAACGCCTTCGCGCACGCCATCGTGCGCGAGCACGACGGGAAGGAGCTCGCTCGCCTCGCTACGACGTGGGTCGACAGGTAGCGAGCGCAGGGGCAGCCGGATGAGGCTGCCCCGGCCCCCCAGCAAGAAGGATGGCGAGATCGGGGTGATCGCCGCACCTCGGTCCACATCCCCTCCCCGCCGTCGCGAGGTGCGCGCCGCTCGCGTCCCCGCGTCACGGGGCCGCGCTCGCGCGCCGCACGGTGATACGTTTCGTCACGGAGGGGGGATGGCGTCGCACTCTCGCCTGGAGTCGCGAGCAATGAAGACGATCCCAACCCTTCGTCGGTTCCTCGCGGTCGCAGCCCTCCTCCTCGGAATGCCGCTCCCGGCGCGAAGCGCCGAGCCCGTCAAGATCGGCCTCAACTATCCGAAGACGGGTCCCTACTTCCAGCAAGGGCTCGATCAGCTTCGCGCCGCCCTGCTCGCCACCGACGAGATCAACGCGTCCGGAGGGATCCTGGGACGCCCCATCGAGCTCGTGATCCGGGACTCCCAGTCGAACCCGGACGTCTCCCGGCGCAACGCGCTCGAGATGATCGAGAACGAGCACGTCCAGGCCATCCTGGGCGGGGCGTCGACGGGGGTCGCGCTCGCCGTCGGCGAGGTGGCGCAGCAGAAGGGCGTTCCCTTCTTCGCCACGCTGACCTACGGCCAGGAGACGACGGGGGCGGGCGGCCACCGCTTCGTCTTCCGCGAGTGCTACGACTCCACCTTCGGCGCCAACATCACCGGGCGCTACCTGAACAAGCACTTCAAGGGGAAGAAGTACTTCTACATCACGTCCAACTACAGCTGGGGCCTCACCACCGAGGACATCTTCCGGAAGGTGACGGGCACCGAGGACACGGCGGTCCACAAGAGCATCAAGACTCCGTTCCCGATCAAGGACGATCGCCTCTTCCGGGAGGTCATCTCCGCCGCCAACGCCGAGCACCCGGACGTCCTCGTCATCATCCTCTTCGGGACCGAGATGATCCGGGCGGTCAACGTCGCGGCCGCGCTGGGCCTGAAGGACTACGCCCAGCTCGTCGTGCCGGCCATCACGGACCACATGGCCGAGGGCGCCGGGGCCAAGAACATGGAGAACGTGATCGCTCCCATGCCGTGGTCGTGGAAGATCCCCTACAAGTACGGCTACGCGCGCGGGCGGAAGTTCGTCGAGGACTTCTCGAGCAAGTACGGGAGCTACCCCACCACCTCCGGCGCGTCCGCGTACTCGATCCTCCACGAGTACAAGGCGGCCGTGGAGCGCGCGAAGAGCTTCGAGGGTACACGCGTGGTGAAGGCCCTCGAGGACCACCGGTACACGCTCCTCAAGGACCAGCAGTACTGGCGCAAGCTCGATCACCAGTCGGTGCAGAGCGTGTTCCTCATGCGCGGCAACCCCCCGGCGGTCGTCGAGAAGGATCCGAAGAAGTTCGACTTCTTCGAGATCATCGATCGCATGGGGGGCGACGAGGCGGCCATCACGCGCGAGCAGTGGATCGCCTCGCGCGAGGCGGCCGGCAAGCCCTCCGCGCTCGAGAAGCTGCCCGGCGAGCGCTGATCCCCGCGATTCGCGAGCGCGCGAGCGCAGGGAGCGCGCCCGGAAGCGCCTCGCGAGGCGGCGAACGCCGACGGCGAGGCGCCAGGGACCCGGCGAGCGCGAATCACGAGCCCTCGTCTAGCGGCGCCGCGCGGCGCTCACGATCGCCGGCGCGATGTCGTCGAGGGGCACGAGCTCGCCGACGGCGCCGGCGTCGCGCGCGGCGCGCGCCATGCCGAACACGACGCTCGTCGCCGCGTCCTGCGCGAGGGACAGCCCGCCCGCGCGGCGCACCCGGGCGAGCCCGTGGGCGCCGTCGGCGCCCATCCCCGTGAGCACCGCCCCTCCCGCGCGCGAGCCGTAGGCGGCGGCCAGCGACTCGAGCAGGCGATCTCCGGAGGGGTGGCACGCCCCCGAGCACGGCGGCAGGCGCAGGAGGCCGTCCTCGTCGACGGTGAGGTCCTTCCCGTCGGGCGGGAAGTAGGCCGCCCCCGGCCGCGCCGCCTGGCCCTCGTTCGCGACCCTCACGTCGAGCCGCGACTCCTCCCGCAGCCAGCGCACGAGCCCGGGGCCGAAGCCGGGCATGATGTGCTGCGCGACGAACAACGGGATGGGCAGGTCCGCGGGCAGGGCGGCGAGGATGCGCGCGAGCGCGGCGGGTCCGCCCGTGGAGGCGACGAGCCCGAAGGCATCGACCCGGCGGACCGCGGCGGCGTGGTGCGTCGAGAGCTTCGGCTGCCGCCTCACCACCGGGATCTCCGCCATGAGCCGCACCGACTCGACCGCGCGCCGGCCCCATGCGCGCGTGTCCTCGCCCGGCGCCGGCTTCGCGATCACCTCCAGCGCGCCCGCGGCCATGGCCCGGAAGGAGAGGTCGACGGCTTCGCGCCGGTCGACGGCGCAGACCACCACGACGCGGCAGGGCGCCTCCGCCATGATGGCGGCGGTGGCCTCGATGCCGTTCATGCCGGGCATCTGCACGTCCACCGTGACGACGTCGGGCCGGAGCTCGTGGGCGAGCCGGACGGTCTCCACGCCGTCGGCCGCCTCGCCCACCACCTCGATGTCGGGCGCCTCGCCGAGCAGGGTCGCGAGCGTCCGCCGGGCGGCGCGCGAGTCGTCCGCGACCAGCACCGCGATGCGACGCTTCACCCCCTCGCCCTCCTCGCCATCGCCGCGGAGACCTCGGAGAGCAGGAGGCCCGCCGCGCAGTCCTTCTTCGAGATGTAGGCGTCCGCGCCCGCGGCGAGGCCGGAGGCGCGATCGCCCGGGGCATCGCGGCCCGACACGAGCACGAGGGGAACCGCGCGCGTCTCGGCCTGGTCGCGCAGGAGCCGCGTGAAGGCGAGCCCGTCCATGCCGGCCATCGCCACGTCGCACACGACGACGTCGTAGGTCGCCTGCCGGAGCCGCGCCGCGGCCTCCGAGGCGCTCGCCAGCGCGTGCACCGTGAAGCCGCCCGCCTCGAGCATGGCGCGGTGCATGGCCCGCGCGGTGAGCGAGTCGTCGATCACGAGCGCGCGCTTCGCGGACAGGGCGACCTCCTCGGCGCGCCGCTCCGCGCGGACCAGCCATTCCGGGCGGAGCACCAGGGCGAGCTCGCCGTCGGCCAGCGTCGCCGCGCCCTGGTACGCGGCGATGGTGGAGAGCTCGGCGGGGAGCGGGTGGATGGCGAGATCGCGATCGACGAGGATGCCGTCCACGAGCAGCGCCGCCCGCTCGCTCCGCGCCTGCACGACGAGGAGCGGCTGGCCCTCCGCGGGCGGGAGGGGCTGGCGCAGCCCGGCCAGGGCCCCGAGATCGAAGAGGGGCACGATCCGGCCCTCGTGCTCGAGCCGCGCGTGTCCGCGCCCACGGTGCAGCCGGTCGGACCGCGCCGGCACCACGGCCTCGAGCGCGAGCATGGGCAAGCCGAACAGCGCTCCGCTCGCGCGCACGAGCAGCACCGGCGAGGTGCCCACGTCGGTGGGCACCGTGAGCAGGAAGCGGGTCCCCTGCCGCGGCGCGCTCTGCACGTCCACGGTCCCGTGCAGCGCCTGGATCTGGGCGCGCACGACGTCGAGGCCCACCCCGCGGCCGGAGATCTCCGTCACGGTCTCGCTCGTGGTGAAGCCGCTGCGGAAGACGAGGCGCACGACGTCGTCGGTCGCCATGCGCTGGATCTCGTCGCGGCTCGCCACCCCCCGCCGCTCGGCGGCCTCGCGGATCCGGCCGGCGTCGAGCCCGGCGCCGTCGTCGGCCACCTCCAGGAACGCGACGTTGCCCTGCTGCTCCACGCGCAGCACCAGGGCGCCGGCCGGGGCCTTGCCACGCTCGCGGCGCACCTCCGGCGGCTCGATCCCGTGGGCCACGGCGTTCCGGACGAGGTGCACGAGGGGCCCGCGCAGCGCCTCCAGGACGCGGCGATCGAGCGAGATCTCGCCGCCGACGAGGCTCAGCGCCGCCTCCTTGCCGGAGGCCCGGCAGGCGTCCCGCACGGCGCGCTCGAGGGGCTCGAGGAGCGTGCGCACCGGCACCGTGCAGATCGCCTTGACCGCGTCGTCGAGTCCCTCGAGCTGCTCGCCCAGATCGGTGCCGTCGCGGGCGAGCGCGGCGCGCACCCCGAGGAGCAGGGCGCGCGGCTCGGCGAGCTGCGCGAGCATGCCCAGCCGCGCCAGGTCGTCGAGCGCGCGCCCCACGTCGCGGGCGCGCTGCTCCACGCGGAGGCGGATCTCGCGCAGGCCCTCGAGCTCCCGCACGAGCGCCTCGACGTGCCGCGCCGCGACGCGCCAGCCTCCCCGGTCGTCCGCGGGGCTCGCCCCCTGCGGCGCACCCTCCGGCTCTCCGGCGGCGGCGCCGGGCGAGGCGGCCGGGAGGGAGTCCTGGCCCGCGGGCGCGAACGCGCCGATCTGGCGAAGCCTCGCCCCCAGATCGTGCGCACCGTCCCTTCCGGCGGCGCGCGCGCGCAGCCAATCCATGGAGGCGTCCAGGGCGCCGAGGAGCGCGTCCGCCAGCGGCGAGGGCATGGCGGCGCGCGCGGCGAGGACGGGGGCGTAGGCGTCCTCCATGCGGTGCGCGAGCTCCGACATCTCGGCGAGCCCGATGGTGGCCGCGCTCCCCTTCAGCGTGTGGAGCGCGCGGGCGACCTCCTCGTGCGTGCCCTCCGGCGGCTCCGCGCCGGGCCTGGCGCGCTCGAGCGCGAGGACGTGGCGGGTGATGCGCTGGACGAGCTCGTCCGCCTCGACGACGAACTCACCCACGAGGCGCTCGATGAGCGGGTCAGGCGCCATGGCGTTCCTCGCGCCGGAGCTCGAGCAGCTTCCGCAGATCGACGACGTGGAGCGGATGCCGGTTCCCCGGCGTGACGACCTCCACGGCGGCGGCGCGGCCGCCCTGCGCGGCCCTGGCCGCCTCCACGGCGGCGGCGGCGATCGGCACCGCGCGCGGGATGGCCTCGCAGTCGAGGGCGACGAGCCGGCCGAAGCCCGGGTCCACGACCAGCACCACCGCCGGATCCTGGCGCCACCCCCGGCTGCGGAGGAGCGAGGCGAGGCTCAGGGCGGAGACGATGCCGCCCTCGTAGCGCAGCACGCCCACGACGTGCGGGGGCGAGAGCGGGATGGGCGTGACGGCGGAGATGGGCAGCACCGCGCGCAGCGCCTCGAGGGGGAGCGCGAACCGCTCGTCGCTCACGGGGAACTCCGCCACCCACAGCGCCGCCTCCTCGTCGCCGGCGGCCGGCGCCGCGCGCAGGCGCTCGGCCCGGACGCGAAGGAGGTCCGCGATCTCGGGGGAGGCGGCGGGGAGCGCGCGGTCGCGGACGTTCACGGGCGAGCTCCGTGCGCTTCGAGGTAGGCGCGGGCGGACGCCTGCAGGTAGCCGACGGCGAGCTCCTCCGGCCCGGGGACCCGCTCGTCGGACGGCATGGAGGCCGTGCGGGTCAGGATCTCGCGCATGAGGCGCGCCGCCTCGCCGCGCGTCCCCTTCCGGTCGCACAGGAGCGCCAGCTCGAGCGCGCCGGGCAGGTAGTCGGGGGCGCAGGCGCGGATGCGCGCGAGCAGCGCCTCGGCGCCGGCGAGGTCGTCGCGCTCGAGCGAGGTGAGCGCGCGCAGGTGCAGCGCGATCGGCTCCGCCGCCGGCGCGGGCGGAGCGGCG
>DATDDC010000508.1:0-2265 GCA_036523995.1 Anaeromyxobacter sp. | reverse complement strand
CATGATCAATTACCTGATCAGTGCATGATCAGTCACGTGACCAGTGCATGGTAGCTACGTGATCATTGCATGATCAGCCACGTGATCAGTGCATTGTTCGAAGGCTGGCAGCCCCTGCGAGACGACGAATGCGCCGCCCTCCGCCGCGAAGCGGCACCGGCCCAGCCGGACGCGGTGCTCGGCGTCGAGCTCCACCCAGTCGAGCACCGTGCCGTCCGCGAGCCTCGCCCCGCCCTCGAAGGCGATGTGGAGCGAGAGCCGGCTGGCGGACCCCACGCTGAAGGCCAGGGGTCTGCCCTCCAGCTCGGTCCGCCCCCGGCGCCGTGGCTCGGCGGCGGGCGCGAGCTCACTTGCCGTTGACCTTAATGCGGCCATCCAGGGTCTCGAAGGTGCGCAGCGCGCTGAAGGAGAGCGCCTGCCACTTGCGCGACAGGCTGTACTCGAGGATGACCGGGACCGCGAGCCGCCGCGAGTGGTCGAGCGCCTTCACGACCGGCGTGAAGGTCGACGAGTTCATGTAGTCGAGATCGGTGAAGTCGAGCACGAGCTGCACGCCCGCCTCGCGCGCGCTCTCGAAGGCCTCGGCCAGGATGGGCACGAGGAAGTGCCCCGGCTCGCGCTCGGTGCTCTTGCCGAGCCAGCGGAGCCGGAGCTCCTGCGGCGATTGCAGGAGCTCGAGAGTGAGCTCGCCCCGGAGCCAGCGTTTCACGGCGTCCTCCAGATCGCCCCCGGGGCCTCCCGGCGGTAGACCGCCGAGACCGCGAGCACGTCGTCCTGGTCCACGTAGAAGTCGATGATGCTTCGTCCTTCGTAGGCGATGCGGGTGAGCCCGAGGCCGCTCTCGCCGTGCGCGTACGGCTGGGCGGAGACGATCTTCATCCGCTCCACGTACGCCTCGAAGGGATCCTGGAATCCGCGGATCCACTGGATGGTCCGATCGAAGCGGCGGAGGTGCGCCTCGTCGACGCCCACGCGGCTCTTCACCTCGACGACGACGTCCTCGTCCGCGGCGCGCACGCCGAGGAGGATGCGCTCGCCGTTGCCGAAGGCGCCGTACTTCACGGCGTTCTCGAGCAGCTCCTGCGCCACCATGGCGAGCTGGTAGGTCTCGTCGTCGTTGAGGCCGGCGCGCGCGAGCGCCGCCCGACACGGGTCCCAGGCCGACTTCACGGCCTCCCATTGCGGCTCGATGCGCATGTCGAGCCAGCCCATATCGCCTTGTCCGGTTCTCTTGGCGGTGCTCACGGCCACTCCTCCCCCCTCCGGGCCGCGCCAGCCCCGTGAGTTGGGATTCTAGTGACTTGGGATTCTAGTATGTCGTTTCACGGGCAGGTATCTGCCGCGGCGAACCGACATCCACCCACCGCGGTGCGTCGTCTCCGCGTCGTCCCGCGTGGGGGGTCGTCCTGTGAAGATCGCGACGTGGAACGTGAATGGCATCCGGGCGCGCGAGGCGCAAGTCGTCGCCCTCATCGAGCGGGAGGCGCCCGACATCCTGTGCCTGCAGGAGATCAAGGCGCCCGCCGCGCGCGTTCCTGCTTCGCTCTGCGAGATCCCCGGCTACTGGTGCCTGTGGCACGGCGAGACCGCCTATTCCGGCGTCGGGCTCCACGTCCGGCGCGAGCTCGCCCCCGCCCGCCCCGCGTTCGTCCACCCGCCCTTCGACGTCGAGACCCGGATCGCGACGGCCGACGTGGCCGATCTCACGGTGGCGTCCGTGTACGTGCCGAACGGCGGGAAGGACTTCGCGGCGAAGCTCCGCTTCCTGGAGGCGCTGGAGCGATGGGCGGCCGAGGCGCAGGCGGCCGGGCGCTCGCTCGTCGTCGCCGGCGACCTGAACGTCGCACGCACCGACATGGACGTCCACGCCAAGGAGAGGAAGCCGGGCATCATCGGCACGCGGCCGGACGAGCGCGCCCTCGTCGAGAAGCTCCTCTCCCACGGCCTCGTCGACGTGGGACGGATGGTCGATCCGACGAACGAGGCCCTCTTCACGTACTGGGCGCCGTGGCGGAACCTCCGCCAGCGAAACATCGGATGGCGCATCGACTACGTCGTGGCGAGCGCGCCGGTGGCCGGCCGGGTCCGGCGCTGCTCGGTCCTGGCGGACTACGGGACGAGCGATCACGCGCCGGTCGTTGCCGAGATCGCGTGAGCCCGCGCCCCGCCTGGACGAGCCCGGGGGCGAGGTCGAGTCGAGGGCGAGGTCGGGGTCGAGGTCGGGGTCGGCGTCGAGGTCGAGGTCGAGGTCGAGGTCGGGGTCGG
>DATDDC010000507.1:0-2215 GCA_036523995.1 Anaeromyxobacter sp. | reverse complement strand
CGCGCCGCTCGCCGTGCTCCCCGCGCCCGCCGCGCCGCTCGCCGCCGCGATCGCCGCGGCCCGCGCGCTCGGGCCCTGCGGGTGTCACGCCGATGGCGACGCAGAACACGGTCCCGGCGCGGAGCTGCCGGACGAGGTCCGCCTCGGACGCGACCGGCTCCTTGAAGAGGGTCGCCGCCTTGCCGACGTCGTCGAGCGACTCGAGCGCCCCGGAGGCCCCGGTGCACGGCAGGTTCATGTGATCCGCCGCCTCGACGGCGAGGTCGTTCGCGGGCCCCTTGCGCCGCGCGTTCAGGCCCTCGATGGCGGAGAGGCCGTCGAGCGTGAAGATGAAGTCCCCGCTGGGCTTCTCCACGGTCTTGTCGTACGGGTGCGCGGCCACGGCCACGCCGCCCAGCTCGCGCACCTTCGCGAGCACGTCTCGGACCGGCCAGGGCGTCGCGGACCCGAAGAGCTGCGGGGGCGCGGGCACCTTGGCGGGATCCGGGAAGAAGCACAGGTAGTGGCCGCGATCGGTCGCGACCTCGACGCCGCACAGCGCGAGGAAGCCCTCGTCCCGGCCGGCGGCGCGGATCTCGTCGAGGCCGTCGAGGGTATTGATGTCCGTGAAGGCGACGCCGTCGAGGCCGAGGTCCTTGGCGCGGCGCACGACGTCGCGCGGCGCGAGGGTGCCGCCCCGCGTGTGATGGCTGTGCACGTGCAGGTCGATGAGCATTCGCGGTCCCCAGCTCGGGAGGACCGTGGCTTAGCACGCGGGAGAACGGCTCGCTAGGCCAGCGCCATCACGCGCCGATCGCGGCGCTCCTCCGCGGCGCGGATGAGATACCCCATGAGCATGAGGCTCGAGGTGTTCTCGAGCACGCGCTGCGGATCCTTCGAGATGAGGCTCGCGGCGTAGGAGAGGAAGAACTGGGCGAGCTCCTCGCCGGCCTCCCGCACGATGAGCGCGTTCAGCTCGGCCGCGTCCATCGTCCTGATCTGGTTGATGAACTCGACGGCGAATCCCTTCTTCGGTTCCTGCATCGCCCCTCCGCGCCCTCGCCCGCCGCGCGCGAAATGTAGGCAGGCCGCCGTGATCGGGCAAAGCCGGGCGGGGGTCGTCCACCGGAAAACCGCGAGGCGCCATCGGAGGTTGGGAGGGGAACGGCGTTTGACACTGGGTGACCCGTCTGGCAATGTTTTTTCGGGTCGCGCCGGCCGGGGTGAGGGTGTGAGCGACGAGACAGGGAGCCCGATGTCGTTCACGGGCGTGAAGGTCTTCTCCGCCACGAAGGCGAGGGAGCGCGACGAGCTCGGCGAGACGGTGACGCGCTGGATGCGCTCGAACGCCGACCTCGAGGTGGTGGACCGCGTCGTCACGCAGTCCTCGGACGACGAGTTCCACTGCCTGACGATCATCCTCTTCTACCGGCAGAAGGCGTGACGGCGTGATCAGGGCCGCGGCGGCAGCTCGCCCTTCGGCCCCTCCGGGCGAGGCGGAGGCTTCTGCGGCTCGCCGCCCTTCACGGCGTCCTTGAGGCCGCGCAGCGACTTCCCGAGCGCCTCGCCGAGGCCGCCCAGCTTGCCCGCGCCGAAGAAGAGCAGCACGAGGATGAGGATGAGGACGAGCTCGCCGAAGCCCATGCCCGCTCCATACAGGAGTTCGCGGCCCCTCGCCAGCCTCGCGGCGGCGCGGCGAATCCGCCCCCTGCCCGCCGGCAGGGCGTGCTACTGAGCGGGCGCGATGAGGCTCAAGCAGAAGCCCGAGGACTTCCAGGTCACCGAGTCCTGGCGCTTCGACGAGGACCCGCGCGGCAAGCACTTCGTCTACCTCATGGACAAGCAGAAGCTGTCCACCTTCGAGGCGGTGGACCGCATCTGCGCGCGCTTCAAGATCCCGAAGGCCGCGGTCTCCTACTGCGGCCTCAAGGACAAGCAGGGCCGGACCACCCAGCTCGTCGCCATCGAGGGGCGGCAGGTGGAGCTGCAGGACCCGGACCTGCGCCTCAAGCCGCTCGGGCGGGCGCGCGCGCCGCTCTCCGCCGCCAACACCACCTCGAACCGGTTCGCGGTCACGGTGCGGGACCTCTCCGAGGACGACGTCGCGCGCCTCTCCGCGTCGGTCGCGGAGGTGCGCCGGCTCGGCGTCGTCGACTACTTCGACTCGCAGCGGTTCGGCTCGCTGAAGCACGGGCAGGGATTCATCGTGAAGGACCTGATGCGCGGCGACTTCGAG
>DATDDC010000506.1:0-4252 GCA_036523995.1 Anaeromyxobacter sp. | reverse complement strand
CGCGGCCACCCAGGCCCCGCGCCCCGGCGGCGACCTCTTCCGCGAGGCCGCCGCGACGCAGCCGGCGGCCGAGGCGCAGGTGCCGGCCCAGGCGTCGCTCGCGCCCATCATCGAACGGCTCAAGCCCGCGGTGGTGAACATCTCCACGACGACCGTGACCAAGCATCCGCGCGTGCAGCGGATGCCGGGCGGGCCCCGCGGCCAGGATCCGTTCCAGGACTTCTTCGAGCGCTACTTCGGGCAGCCCATGCCCATGCCCGAGGGGCCGGACGAGCTTCGCGGGCAGTCGCTCGGCTCGGGCTTCATCCTCAACGCCGAGGGCTACATCCTCACGAACAACCACGTGGTGAAGGACGCGACGGACATCCTCGTCACGCTCTCGGACGGCCGGCAGTTCAAGGCGGACGTGGTGGGGAAGGACGGCCTCACCGACGTCGCGCTCATCAGGCTCGGCAAGCCGCCCAGGGAGCTCACCACGGTGGTCCTCGGCGACTCGGACGCGCTCCGCCAGGGCGACTACGTGCTCGCGCTGGGGAGCCCGCTCGGCCTGCGCGACACGGCCACGTTCGGCATCGTCTCGGCGAAGCACCGCGGCGGGATCAGCCAGGGCAGCGGCACCTACGACGACTTCATCCAGACCGACGCGGCCATCAACCCCGGGAACTCCGGCGGACCGCTCTTCAACCTGCGCGGCGAGGTGGTCGGCATCAACACGGCCATCGTGCGGCCCGACGTCGGCCAGGGCATCGGCTTCGCCGTCCCCGTGAACCTCGCCAAGTCGATCCTCCCGCAGCTCCGCGAGAAGGGAAAGGTGACGCGCGGCTTCATGGGCGTGTCCGTCTCGGACCTCTCGCCCGACCTGGCCCAGGCGTTCAACCTGCCCTCGGGCACGAAGGGCGCGCTCGTGCAGAGCGTGGTGGCGCGCGGCCCCGCGGCCAAGGCGGGCGTGGAGGCGGGGGACCTCGTCGTCACGATGAACGGGAAGCCGGTCGAGTCCGCGAGCGACCTCACCCGCAACGTCGCGCTCGTCCCGCCGGGCGAGAGCGTGAACGTCACGGTCCTCCGCAAGGGCGAGAAGAAGCAGCTCACCTTCAAGGTGGCGCAGCGGCCGGAGGACGAGGGCGTGGCCGCGCGCGGCGAGGGCGAGGGGGGCGACGAGGACGGCGGCGGTAGGGGCGGGGGCAAGACCGACAAGAGCCCGAAGCTCGGCGTCTCTCTCGCGCCGCTCACGCCGGCCATGGCGCGGGAGCTCGGCGTGGCGCCGGGCTCGGAGGGCGTCGTGGTCACGGACGTCGTGGACGGCGGCCCGGCGCAGCGCGCCAGCGTCCGCCGCGGCGACGTCATCCTCGAGGTGAATCGCCAGGCGGTGAAGAAGCCCGACGACGTCGCGGCCGTCATCTCGAAGATGAAGGAGGGCCAGATCGCCCTCCTGCGCATCAAGCGCGGCGATCAGACGGCCTTCATCGCGGTGCCCGTCGGAGGCCGGCAGTAGCGGGCTGTCCGCCGCCCTAGAGCGCCTTCGAGGCGATCTCGTTCCCGGTCCGTCCGTCCAGCACGCGGATGCCGAGGAAGCGGGCCGCCACGCCCTCGAGGCTCCCGGGCTCTCCCTTGCGCGGGAGCTTCCAGGTCCTCTCCGGGCGGAAGACGATCTCGAGCTCGATGGCGCCCGTGCGGAACGGCCCCTGGAACTCGAGCTCGAGCGTGCCCGGGGGCAGCTTCCCGCGGATGGGGATGAGGCCGACGATGGGGCGGCCCTCGCCGTCCTGGCGGGCCGGGGCGCCGTTCGTGAGGGCGAGCCCGCCGCCGTCCACGAACGGCGTCACGAGGAGGAGGAAGCCCTGGCCCTCGAGCTTGGGCCGGACGAGGGGCGCCGCGTCCGTGACACGGACCGTGAACGTCTTCCCGTCGAAGGCGCGCCGCGCCGCCGCGACGTTCGCCTCGCAGGCCCGCCTCTCCACCGGGTCCTTGCAGCGGCCGATGTACCGCGCGAGGAACGGCTCCAGGCTCTCGAGCTTCTCGGCGCCTCTCGCGACCTCGACGAACTCGCGGGCGGCGGCCGGCGGCGCGGCCGCCAGGAGGGCGGCCAGGGCGGCGAGCACGGGAGCGGCGCGGCTGGTGAGCATGGAGGGCCTTTCGGATGGGAGGGGAAGCGTCACGCCAGGGTATAGCGTACGCCAAACATCGTTCCTTTCGGTAACTTAGGTCTCCCAAGTTCGTGGGGCGCGTGACCCTGGGGGGAGGTCGTTATTTTGACTACATTGTCACACCCGCCTACGCTCTGCCTCCCAAGGACGGCGGCGGAGGCGCACATGCTCTTCACGCGGAAGGAACGGGGTGGGCCGGGCGCGCTGGAGCGCAGGCAGGCGCCCAGGCTCGACAAGGTCTTCCGCGTCTACCTCGAGGGCGAGCGCGGCATGGGCCTCGGCATCGCCCGCAACATCTCCGAGGGCGGCATGTTCGTGGAGACCCGGGCCCCGCAACCCATCGGCACGCAGGTTCGGATCACCTTTCCATCGGACTCGGGAGAGATGGCCTGCGTCGCAGAGGTGCGCTACGTGTGCCATCTCCTGGGCCGTGCGACCACATCCGCGGCCGGGCCGCTCGCGCTCCGGGGCATGGGAGTGCGCTTCCTGTATTTCGAGGCCGACGAGACCGGCGAGGCGGCGGCGGCCGGCGCCAACTAGAATCGGCGGGGCATGCTCGCCATCGAGACGCAGGGCCTCACCCGGCTCTTCGACGGGAAGCCGGCGGTCGAGGACCTCGCCCTGGCGGTCCCGGCGGGCGCGTTCTACGGGTTCCTCGGACCGAACGGCGCCGGGAAGAGCACCACCATCCGCATGCTCACCGGGCTGCTCGCGCCCACCGCCGGGCGGGCGCGCGTCCTCGGCGTCGATCTCCTCCGCGACGGGCTCGACGTGAAGCGGCGCATCGGCGTCGTGCCCGACGGCCTGTCGCTCTTCGAGCGGCTCTCCGGCGCGGAGCAGCTCCGCATCCACGCGCAGCTCTACGGGCTCGACCGGCGCGAGGCGGGGCGGCGCGCCGACGAGCTCCTCGCCGCGCTCGAGCTCGCGCAGGACGCCGGGAAGCTCGTGGGCGAGTACAGCCACGGCATGAAGAAGAAGCTCGCGCTGGGGTGCGCCCTCATCCACGGCCCGGAGCTGCTCTTCCTCGACGAGCCGTTCGAGGGCATCGACGCTGTGGCCGTGACGGGGATCCGGCGGCTCCTCCAGGACCTCGTCACGCGCCGGGCCATGACGATCTTCCTCACGAGCCACGTCCTCGAGGTGGTGGAGCGGCTCGTGACGCACGTCGGGATCATCCACCGCGGCCGGCTCGCCGCGCAGGGCACGCTCGCGGAGGTGAAGGGAGAGGGGACGCTCGAGGAGGTGTTCATCCGCCTCGTGGGCGAGGAGCGCATCGCCGCGCAGGGGCTCTCCTGGCTCGGCGACGTGGACCGGGACGGGCCGCGCCGGTGAAGGGGCCGCTCCTCGCCTTCGCCGAGCTCCGGGCGCGCCTCTTCTGGCGCCGCATCCGCGGCCGCGGCGGCGTCGTCGATCTCGTCTCGCGCATCGTGCTCTTCGCCCTCGCCATCCCGTCGGGCCTCGTCTTCGCCGGGCTCGCCGGCGCGGGCGCGTGGCAGGCCGTCCGGGCCGGGCAGGGCCTCCGCGCCCGCGTGGCGGTGGCGGCGCTCCTCTTCGGCGTGTGGCAGACCTGGACGGCGGTCTCGCTCTCGGTCTCCGAGCGCGACGCGGTGGACCTGCGCCGCTTCCTCGGGTACCCCATCCGGCCCGGGCGCGTCTTCGCCTACGGCCTCGCGGCGTCGGTGATCGCCGACCCCTTCGCCGCCTTCTGGTTGCTCATCCTCGGCGGCGCGTTCGTCGGCGCGGCCGCGGCGCGGCCGGGCGCGTGGGTGCTCCTCCTCGCCGCCGCGTACCTCCTCTTCGTGGCGGGCACCGCCTCGCTCGTGGCCCTCGTGCAGGAGCTTTTGGCGCGGCTCCTGCGCGGGCGGCGCCTGCGCGAGGTCGCCATCGCGGCCGTCTACGTCGGTGGCGCGTTCCTCGTCTTCTTCATGGCGAGCGGGCCGCGCGGGACGATGCGCGCGCTCCGCGCTCTCGCGGTGGTGCGCTGGCTCGCCTTCCCGGCGGCGCTGGCGGAGCGCGGCATCACGGCCCTCTATTCCCGCGACGTCGCGGTGGCGCTCGGCTGGCTCGCGGCCCTCCTCGCCGCGACGCTCGCGGTGGCCTGGGCCGGC
>DATDDC010000505.1:0-19868 GCA_036523995.1 Anaeromyxobacter sp. | reverse complement strand
ATACCGAGCTCCCGGGCTCGTGAAGCCGTCGAGGGGCATGAAACCATCGGACCCCGGACTCGCGCCATGGACGTGAAGGTCGACTGCTACGCCGGATACCGAGGTGAGGAGACGCCGCAGCGCTTCGAGATCGACGGCCGGCGCGTCGAGGTCGTCGAGGTGATCGACCGCTGGCTCGGCCCGGACCACCGATACTTCAAGGTCCGAGGCGATGACGGAGCACTCTACCTCCTGCGCCACGACGAACCGGCCGACCGTTGGGAGCTGAAGATGCTCGAGCGCGACGAGCCGTGACCCGCCCGGGGAGCCTCGCGACCACCTCGCTTCACTCGTGCTCGATCCGCTCGATCCGGAACGCGAGCGAGAAGGCCGCCGCGCCACCCTCGCTCCGGACGAGATACGGCTCGCGCCGGGCCCCGAAGCGCGGCGCCGCGAACGACGCCTCGACCGTCCCCGCATCGAGCTGCCTTCGGTCGCCCAGGCACGCGAACGCGAGCTGCAGGTCGTTGCCGAACCCGGTGAGGTCGTCGAGGAGCGTCCGGCCGAAGAGCGTGTCGTTGCAGGTCCGGCTCGCAGCCGACGCGACCAGCCGGAGCGCGCCGTCGCGCGGCACGAACGAGTCGAACACCGCGTGGACGGGCACGGTCCGGCCCTCGTCCGCAGCCGCGATCGCCTCGACTTCGCGGAGCACCTGCCAATCGCCGTCGACGGCGGCCTCCATCGCCCAGCCGTCGGGGACGGGCAAGCCCGGCACGACCGGTGGAGGCTTGAGCGCGTCGTGCACGAGGACGCCGTCCAGCGTGACCCGCAGGTGGGCGAACGATCGGGGACCGGGGCTCCGCCAGCCGGCGAGGATGGTCGCGGCGAACCCGGTGGGGAGCCGCCCATCCACCGCCTCGCGCATGTGGACCACGACGTGGAGGTGAGGCGCCGCACCGTCGAGCACCTCCGTCACCTCGAGCCGCGCCGGCACCGCAATCCCGAAGGCCGGCGGCGTCTCGCGCGGCATGACCCGGACCACGATCTCGCGGCCGCGGCGGGCCGGCAGCGGCACGTCGAGCTGGAAGTCGACGGCGTTGAGCGGTCCCGCGCCCGGTGGAAGGAGCGCCAGCGGGGCGGAGAGCGGGAAGCACGGGGCGCCGAGGAGCGCCTCGAAGGTCGGCTTGGCCGTGACGACGCACGCATCGGCCGCGGCCCCTCCGTCGCTGCTGACGAGCACGTCGGCGCGCGTGACCGGCACGGCTCGCGCCGGTCCGTCCTCGTCCTCGTCATCGTCACGCTCCTTCAGCACCGCGCCGCGGCCTGCGCGGATCACCGCCACGGCCTGGGGCGGGTGCAGCTCGGACTGATAGTTGAACACGGCGCCCTCGCAGGCGAGGCCCCCGCAGTCCGTGTCGAGGAGGCACGGGGTGGACGTCCCGTGGCAGGTGCCCGGGGTGGCGTCGGGGTGGCCGCAGTCGAAGATCCAGCGCCCGAGCGCGACGATGCGATCGCCCGGTCCTGCCCAGGCCCACGCCGGATAGGAACCGGTCTCCCACTCCAGCTCGACGTTGCCTTCCTCGAAGGCGAGGTTGCCCGTGGCGAGGAGGCCTCGGTCGCTCGCGTCGAGGTCGATGAAGGTGTTCTGGTCGAACGTGACGTGCGTCGACGGGAAGTCCTCGCGCGAGACGCGCGACTCCACCACGGTGCCGTGGAGCAACACGGGTGCAGAGAAGGGCGACGCACCCTCGATCACGGGCGCCCACTCCGGGTTGATGAGAGGGAACTGGTCGGTGCCGGTCGCAGCGACGCCGACGGGGTGGCACCCGCCCCCGGGCGGCAACGCCCGCGCGCTGTCGACGGGCGCGGTCTCCGGCGTGGACGACTCGGCGGCGGCGCCGAGAGGCTCCTGCATGCAAGAGGTGATGAAGAGGAGCGACGATCCGAACGCGAACGCGACACGAAGGTCCATGGCGTCCTCCACACCTGAACGGAGCGTGTACGCCACGCACTACTTCTCGCGGCGCACGGATCAAATCCGCCGTTGGAGCCCGACCCCAAAGGGAGCCACACGGGCAGCTGAAACGACCTCGGGCGGGTGCAGGTCCCGCCCAGATGCGCTCGTGGAGGATCGTGGCCTGGGCGACGCGAGTGCGGGCCGTGCGTGAGGCTCGGCGCGGCGGCCCGCTCGAGGTGAGCGTCGCGCCGTCCCTCGGCTCGCCGATGAGTCCGGCGAGGCAAAGCCGATTATGAGAACGGCGGATGACTCCAGGCGGCCTCACCGCTCCGGTCGCGTTCCTCCCGCAGGAGACGCACGGCCTTCCGGGCCGGCTCGGCTTCGCGCCCGCGCCGGGGCGATGGCGGCTCGATGCCTCGCTCCCTCCCGCCCGCTGCCTCGACGACGATCTCCGGACGCTGTGCGCGTGCGGCGCGAGCGTCCTCGTCACCCTCCTCGAAGAGAGCGAGATGGCCCGCATCGGCCTCGCCGACCTCCTCGCGCGCGCGGAGCGCGCCGGCCTCGAGACGCTCTGGTTCCCCATCGCCGACGCAACGGCGCCCTCGGACCTCGGCCCCACGGCGCGCCTCGTGGAGAAGATCCTCGAACGACTGGCCGCGGGCCGCACCGTCGTCGTCCACTGCCACGCCGGGATCGGCCGAAGTGGGACCGTCGCCGCCTGCTGCCTCGTGGCGCGTGGAGCAGACCCCCGCAGGGCGATCGACGCCGTCCGCGAGGCGCGACCGGGCGCGGCGACGGCGCCGGGACAGGAGGACTTCGTCCGGGCCTTCGGAGGAGCCTGCCTGGGCAGAGCCGGATCGGTGAACGAGGAGGATTGGCCATGACCGGAAACTGCGAAGTCTGCGGAAACCAGTACGACAAGGCCTTCGAGGTGATCGCGGCAGGGGCGCACCACGTGTTCGACAGCTTCGAGTGCGCGATCCAGGCGCTCGCACCCCACTGCGAGCACTGCGGCTGCCACGTCATCGGCCACGGCGTGGAGGCCGGCGGCAGGTTCTTCTGCTGCGCGCACTGTGCGCATGCGGCCGGCGCGAAGGAGATCCGGGATCGCGCCTGATCGGCCGTGTTCCTATACCCCGAGTGCCTTCGCCGCCGCGGCGAGGTCCTCCTGCTTCACGAAGAGGACGAGCCCGTACGTGCCGCCCGAGGCGGAAATCCCAGCCGACGCGACACCGTTGATGTTCGCATCGGCGAGCCGCTTGAAGACGTCCCGGGCCGCGCCCACCCGATCGTCCCCCTGGACGAGGAAGCACTGCTTCCTTCCGCTGGGGGCGAGGCCGGCGCTCTTCGCCACCGTGAGGAACAGATCCGGCTTCTCGGGCACGGCGGTGATCTGCGTCTTGCCGCCTGCCACGGGGAAGGCGTTGAAGGAGAGCAGGAGGACGCCTCCCTCGGCGAGCTTCCCGAAGAGCCGAGCTCCCTCACCGGGCTTGTCCTGGACCTCGAAATAGAAGTAGTCGACACGGCGGATCTTGTCTGCCATCGGTTTCCACCTCCTGCGCGACGCCTGTCCGAGGTTTTCGCGCAGTCGCAATTCTGCGAGGCTCGTAATCGATCGCATCGCGACCTGCCGGGGGAATTCCGGACGTCGCCACCCTGAACGCGAGGCCTCGTCCGCGACCGGGGGAGCAGGCGAGCGCCCGCAGGCACCGCCGGTGATCACCGCTCCTCGCGGCACGATCCTGAGCGGGTTCGAGGGAGGCTCCCGCTCGGGCGGGACGACGCGGGAACTCCGCGGTTGGGGCGTCTGCCGCTTCGCGACGGGGCCCGACGGAGCGCCGGGCCATGCTTCCCGGCCCGGTGACCGAGCCCTTCACCAATCGCCCTCACGCCGACGGGGCCACCTACGGGGGTAGCGCTCGGTTATCGGCCCGCCACGGGTCTTCGATCGGCGAAACGACGCCTCGGCTCAGCGCGGGACCTCAGAAGAAATATCGCGCCCGGAGCTCGACGCGCGATGCCACCGGCTTCTCGCCGTACTCCGTCGACGATTCGCCCCGGTTCACCGCGACCCGCAGCCGGAGCTCCAGGCTCTTGAAGCCCGTGTAGAGGACCTCCGGGATGATCGAGAAGCTTCCCTCGTCGGCGTTGACGATGGCCGTGAGCGAAGGCGTGAAATAGAGGATGTCGAAGGGCTCGTTCTGGGCGATCCGGGCGTACACGTAGTTGCGCATGGCGTTGGGACGGTTGTAACCCTGGGTGGCAGCACGCGCGACGAGGTCGGAGAGCGCCGGGTCGTTCGCGGACGCTTTCACCAGATCGAAGAAGCGCTGGATCTCCGTCTCCGTGTAGCCGCTCCCGCCGTGGAAGTACTCGAGAATCAGGGTCGTCTCTCGCTCGGTGAGGTAGCGCAGGCCCAGCAGGTAGCTCGAGGAGCTGCGCAACTCCTTGGCGAGCGTGTTTCCCTCGGTGATCACCACACGGGGCGCGTCGGTGGTGAGTGCCCACTCTCCGTGGATTTCCAGGTTGCTGCCCAGGTTGCGCGAGAAGTCGGCGCCGAAGCGCTGCGCCTGACTGCCCGGGGCCTTGTAGAGCACGTCGACGTCCGTATCGAGGAGGAGCCCGTACACCTTGACGGCGACGTCGACGTCCCCCGACGGGCCGAAGTCGGGATTGAGGCCCCAGGTCGTCGGCAGCGCGACCGCGGTCAGCGCAAGCGTCTGTAGCGGGCCACCGAAGCTTCGGACGAGCTCGGCCACGGCCATGACGAATCCCTCGCGCGACAGCTCGGGGTCGGTCGGGTCCTTGGGTCGCTCCAGGAACGCGACCGGGCTGAAGGCGTAGCCCTTGCCCCAGCGCAGCGAACGCTTGCCGATCTCCAGCCCGGATCGCGAACCGGGGTGCCAGCCCGCGTATGCCTCGTAGAGCCGTGCATCGCCGTCCTGTCCCTGAGAGTCGCGAAGGTAGCTCGCGTGGCCGGTGAAGTCGGCGCTGAGGGACTCGTATCGCAGGGTTCCCGAGATCTCGGCCGCTGCGTTGGCACGCTCCAACGTCGTCCGCGTCTCGCCGGGAAACTGCAGGAGATACCCCACCGAGTCGCGGCGCAGGAACTGCTCCTCGGGCCTGAGCTCGGCCCACCCCTTCCACTCGAAGGCCTTCTTCTCGTATCCCGAGACGTCGAACGGCTCCTGCCCCGGCGTCGGGACCGCCGCGAGGAGCGAGACCAGCACTGCCGCCCGGCATTTCACCGCAGCTCTTTCGAGCGCGGCAGATAGCTGAGCGTGAACACCTCGTCCGGCATCGCGCGCGCCCGAATCTTGGCGTAGAGCATGATCGACAGGTACCCCTTGTGAAGCGGGCTGTCGGTCTCGATCGTCGCCGGCCTCCGGACGCCGCCGCCGAAGTCCTTGACGTCCTTGAAGCGCAGCGTCTTGATGAGCAGGCCGCTCGCCGCGTAGCACTCGATGGTCAGGGGCAGGGCCGTCTTCTTGTCCACCCGCATCGTCAGCTTGTCGTAAGCGACCTCCGCCGTCTTGGCCTTCAGCGAGAGCACGTAGGCGTCGGGAGCTTCCTGCGTCGCTTCCACGTCGTACTCGGCGGCATAGTCGAGACGCAGGATGTCGGCGTTGTTGAAGACACCGCCGATCACCGACTGGAGACTCGTGATGCGCACCGGCTTCCCCACGTTGGGGATGTACAGCCACAGGTTGTCTCCGAGCCGAAGCGTCGCACGGTCGCGCTCGCTCGGAGGGTCGAGGAACAACGCCACGAGCTTGTCGTGGCCCTTCTTCACCGAGTACAGCACGAACTCCTTGCGGCTGCCGTCCGGCTCGACGTTGATGAGCTTGCGATACATCTCGTACGACTCCGGCTCGAGATTCCGGTCGACCTTCCGCAGGAGCTGCGCCCCGTCGACGGCGGCGGCTCGAGCCGCAATTGCCCAGCACAGCAGGACCAGCAGGCTCTTCATGGCCGCCCTCCCCTTCCGTCAGACGTGGCGCAACGCGGTGATGGGATCGAGGCGCGAGGCCTTCCACGCCGGCTGCAGGCTCGCCGCCGCGGCGACGCCGACCACCATGGCGGCGATCGCCGCCACCTCGGAGGCCGCGATCCGCGGCGCGAGCACGAGGTTCTGCTGCGTCCCGAAGGAGAAGGTGATGGACCATGCGTTGAGGGCGTAGATCGCGGCCAGGCTGACGAGCGTGCTCGCCGCGGTTCCGATCAACCCGAGGAGCAGTCCCTCGCTCAGAAAGAGGGACAGGATCCGCCTCGGTTGCGTGCCCATCGCCGAGATCGTGCCGATCTCCCGGATTCGCTCGTACACCGCCATGATCATGACGTTCATGACGCTCACCAGCACGATCGACACCAGCAGGACCTTGATGAACACCGTCATCACGTCGATCATCCGCGCCAGGTTCGCGAAGGGCGAAAGGTCGGCCCAGGTGTGGACTTCCAGCACCGGCTTGCCCTCCTCGTTGGTGACCGCTCCCAGGGCGTCTGTCAGGCGCGCATCCACCTGTGCCAGCCGGGACGCGTCCTTGAGCCGGATGGCCACCTCGCTGACCTCCAGCTCCTGCATGCGCAGCAGCGCCCGGGCGTCGTCGATGTGGATGTACCCGTCTCGTCCTCCCGGCCCGGAGATGCTCTCCAGCACGCCGCGAACGACGAAGGTCTTGCCATTCACGGACCCGTCCCGGTTGGTGGCCACGAGGACCACCGTGTCGCCGACCTTCGTCTTCATGCCCCGCGCCAGCAGGACGGGCACGAGGATCTCGCCCTTGTCGACCAGCGGGCCTTCCTTCCGTCCCTCCAGCATCCTGCCCGGCAAGAGCGGCACGGTGGCCGCCTCGCGCGCAGGGTCGATGCCGTTGACCCGGATGCTCGTGGTCTCGACGAAGTTGCTGAACATGGCCCCGAGCTTGACGCGAGGAGAGAACGTCTCGACGGCGTGCAGCTGCCCGAGGGCCTCCTCCACCTTGGCCATGGCGCGGGGCTGCATGTTGAGGTTGAGCGGCAAGTTGTCGATGGAGGCGACGTAGCCCTTGCGGTGCACCTCCAGGTGCCCCAGCACCGAATCCGTGATCTGCCCCACCATCATCGCCTTGAACGAGCCGGTGACTGCCACGAAGAGCACCACCGCCACCATGCCGATGATGATCAGGAGCAGCGTCAGGAACGTGCGCCGCCGGTAGCGAGAGAGGTTCCTGCTGGCGATCTTGAGGACGTCAAGCATGCGCCACCTCCCGCCCCCCGGAGACGATCCTCCCGTCCTCCACCATGAAGGTCACTTCGGCCTCGCTCATGACCTTGGGGTCGTGGGTCGAGAACACGAACGTGGTGCCGAACTCGTCGCGCATCCGCTTCATCAGCGCGATGATGAGGTGAGCCGTCTCGTGGTCCAGGTTCGCGGTGGGCTCGTCTGCGAGCACGAGCTGGGTGTCGCTGACGAGCGCCCGCGCCACGGCGACGCGCTGCTTCTGGCCCCCCGACATCTGGTCGGGTCGCTTCCCGGCCTGGTCGGCCATGCCCACCGCCTCGAGCAGACGCGACACGCGCTCGCGGCGCTTCTGCGGCGACCAGTCCTGCACCATGATCAGCGGGTACTCGATGTTCTCGTAGGCGGTGAGTACCGGGATCAGGTTGAAGTCCTGGAACACGAAGCCGAGGTGCTGCCCGCGGAACCGCGCCGCGGCCCGCCGGTCCAGCGCGGAGATGTCGGTATCCAGGACCTCCAGCCGGCCTGACGTGGGGCGGTCGAGGCAGCCGATCATGTTGAGCAGGGTGGTCTTGCCGCTTCCCGAAGGGCCCACGAAGGCGACGAACGACGCAGGCTCGATGGCGAATTCGACGTTCTTGATGGCTTCCACCTCGACCCCGCCGCTGCGGTAGGTTTTCGTCAGGCTGTCCGCCCGGACCAGGCTCATGGCTTCCCCTCTTTCCTCGTGTAGGAGCACGGTTGCGTCGTGCGGTGGCGAATACCGCGTCCTGCGTTCCCCGGCCCATGCCGTGCGTGCGCCCAGGCGTATCCCTGAAGGGGCGCCACGTCGCGCTCCATCGGTCAGCTGGGCATCAGGCACCTCGGCGGCGCGTCCCCGAACGCGGCCGTGCGGGAAGGCTCCCCGCACCCTCGGTCGAGTCGAGTCCCGAATGGGCGAGTGTCGAGCAGCGGCGCGATCAGCAGGCGGGCCCACGCGGCTGCCGTCCAGGTGCGGATGAATGGACTCGAACTGCAGGTGCAACACCGCGGCGCGGACAGCGCGCCCTGGCTAGAGGACGGCCATGCGGGTCGCCCTGGCCGCGGATCACGCCGGATACGCGCTGAAGGAGCGCCTCCGCGCGCACCTCGGCTCGCGCGGTCACGACGTTCTCGACCTCGGCTCCCACGACGCGTCCCCGAGCGATTACCCGGATCACGCGGAGGCGGCCGCGCGGGCGGTCCTCGACGGACGCGCGGAGCGCGCGATCCTGGTCTGCGGGAGCGGCGTCGGTGTCGCCGCGGCCGCCAACAAGATCCGCGGGATCCTGGCCGGCCTTTGCCACGACCATTACTCCGCCCACCAGGGTGTCGAGCACGACGCGATGAACGTCCTCGCGCTCGGGGCCCGGGTCGTCGGCGACGAGCTCGCCCTGGAGATCGCCGACGCGTTCCTCGCGGCGCGATTCGACGGCGAGGAGCGGCACGCTCGCCGCGTGGCGAAGGTCCGCGCGCTGGAGGCGCGCTTCGGCCGGGAAGCCGCGAAGGGCGAATCCGGCTCGCGCTGAACGTCCTCGCCCGGGCATCGGATGGGAGGCTCGATCCCGACGAGGGCGGCAACCCATGCCACCGACCCATCTCGAGCATGCTTGCGAGGGGAGGGCGCGCGTTTCGTCTCGCTCGCTCGCGGGGACCCGAACGCGTCGCTGTCCGGCATGCCACGCCTCCGATAGCCTCCGCCTCATGAGGCCGAGGCGGCAAGCTTTCCTCGCAGTCGTGGTCCTCTCCGCCGCGCCGGTGATCGGTCGCGCGCAGCCCGCGGCGGAACGGCGAGCCCACGCCCACGGGCAGGACGTGTACCTCGCCGGCCCGGAGGTGGACGTGACGCAGGACGTGCCGGGCGACCTCGTCGCCGCCGGCGGCACCGTTCGCGCCGGCGCCTCGGTGGCGGAGAGCGCCATCCTCGCCGGCGGCAGCGTCGCCATCGACGGCGCGGTCGGCGACGACGTCATGGCGGCCGGCGGCGACGTCGTGCTGCGCGGCCACGCGGGCGACGACGCTCGGCTCGCGGGCGGAACCGTGCGGATCGCCGGACGCGTGGACGACGACCTGACGGCAGCGGGCGGGAGGGTCCGGGTCGAGCGCGACGGCGTGGTGGGCGGACGCGCCTTTCTCGCGGGAGGCGAGATCGTCGTGAGCGGGACGGTCGGACGGCTGCGCGCGACCGGCGAGCGCGTGACGATCGAGGGCACGGTGCGAGGCGACGTCGACGCCAAGGCCGGCTCGCTCGAGATCGGACCGACCGCCCGGATCGCCGGCGACGTCCGCCATCGAGGCCCCCAGGCGCCACGGATCGATCCGGCCGCTCGCATCGGCGGACGGGTCGAGCACCAGCCCTCCGGGGCGCCCCGGAGGCGCGTCTTCTCCTTCATCGCCTGGCTCCTTCTCCTGCCCGCGCTCCTCCTGACGGGCGCGGTGGCGATCCTCGTCTTCCCTCGATTCACGCCCGCCGCGGCCGAGGCCATCGGCACCGACCCGTGGCGCTCGCTCGGCATCGGCGCGCTCGTCCTCCTCGGCGCGCCTCTTCTCGTGGTCGCGCTCCTCGTCACGGCGATCGGCTTTCCGCTCGGCCTCGTCCTGCTCGCGGGTTATCTCGTCGCGTTGCTCGTCGGCTACCTCGTCGCCGCGCTGTTCCTGGGCGCCGTCGTCCCGGAGCGCCTGCGCGGGCGGCGCGAGGCTGCGCTCTCGAAGGGCGCGCTCGTGCTGCGCCTCCTCGCCGCGCTCGTCGTCCTCGGGATCCTGCGGCTCGTTCCGATCCTCGGCGCCCTCGTCTCGCTCGCGGCCCTCGTCTTCGGGCTGGGCGGGCTCTCCGTGCAGCTCTACCGCACCTATCGCGGCTCGGGTCGGGCGCAGCCGGGCGCGGCGGGTTGACAACCGGGAAAGGTCATCGGCGTCATCGGGACACGCCGTACGCACCAAACAAGGAGTCGAGGCCATGGCGAACCCCAGGGTCGTTCTGGTGACCGGCGCCTCGTCGGGCATTGGCGAGGCGATCGCCGCGCGGCTGGCGAAGGACGGGCACCAGGTCTTCGGAACCAGCCGCAAGGGCGGCGAAACCCGGAACGGCGTCGAGATGCTGACCCTGGACGTCTGCTCCGACGCCTCGGTCCAGTCCTGCGTCGAGGGGCTCCTGCGCAAGGCGGGACGCATCGACGCCCTGGTGAACAATGCCGGATATCTATTGAGCGGCGCCATCGAGGAGGCGACGCTGGAGGAGGCCAGGGCTCAGCTCGACACCAACTTCTTCGGCGTCGCCAGGATGGTGAAGGCGGTCCTGCCGGCGATGCGCCGGGCCCGCTCCGGCCACATCGTCACCATCAGCTCTCTCGCCGGGCTCGTGCCGGTGCCGTTCTGGGGGTTCTACAACGCCAGCAAGTTCGCGGTGGAGGGCTACATGGAGACGCTGCGCCACGAGCTCAAGCCCTTCGGAATCCAGGTGGCCATGGTGGAGCCGGGCGCCATCCACACGCCCTTCTACGAGAACCCGCAGGCGAGGGCGATGCCCGAGTACGCCCCCTGGCGCGACCGCGCGCTGAAGACCATGGGCCACTTCGCCGAGAAGGCCCCGGGGCCCGAGGTCGTCGCCGAGGTGGTGGCCCGTCTCGTCGCGAGCCGGAGCCCGTCCCTGCGAAACCGCATCACCCGGGAGGCCTCGCTCTTCCCCTTCCTCCGCTGGCTGCTCCCGGCCTCCGCGTTCGAGGCCGGCACGCGCCGGGGCTTCAACCTCGATCGCGAAGGCTTCTGAACGGATCATCCGCCGTCGCCACGAGCCCGCCATCGTCTGTCGCCTCGGCCGCGGCGCGCCGGGCCGACGGGTCCGACCCCATCCATCAGGCAATGACGTGCCCCGGCGGCGGCGCGCTGATCGCAATCGCCGCCTGACTCTCCCGGAACTCGTCCGGGTGGCTCGCCTGGACCAGGTCCTCCGCGGCGGCCAGTGCGCCGTCGAGCGCGGCGTCCTGCAACCCCGCCTGCGCCAGCGCCGTTCGGGTCCTCATCCCGATCTGCCCGTCGATGTTGCCGATGTCGTGGCCGAGCCGGATGAGAGAAGACTGGAGCGTCGCCTCGCGCTCCCTCCCCGGGAAGCGGTCGTGTCGCAACCCGGCCGACAGGATCGCGCTCGCGGCCATGGCCTGATAGGGCGCCATGTTCGTTCCCTTGCCCGACGCGTAATACGCATGGACTCGCTCGTGGCTGCCGCGGCAATCGAAGTGCCAGGCCTCGCTCGCGGACGGATCGGGACTCTTGATGATCGGCGAGACGCCGTGCTTCCTGGCGATGCCCCAGAACCGATCGAGCGGCATCTTCAGGGCGCGCAGGTCCAGATCGAACGCTCGACCCGCCTCGTGCATGCTTCCGCCGGGCGCAGGGCTGAACGCAGACTTCTTGCCGCTCGTGTAGTCGAGGTGCGCCTGCAGCTGCATGTCGTAGCTGCGGAAGAGATCGGAGAGGATGAGCTCCCCCCCGAGAGCCGCGACCTCGTCGCCGATGCCCGCGATCGCAACGGCCATGTCAGGCGTGCAGACGGCCATCCGTGAGGGGAGGAGAACGCGCTGCCCGGTCCTCGATCTGTAGATCGACATGATCTGAATCGGGTTGAGCGGTGTCTTCATGGCGTCCCCCGGACCATCGAGACGGCTCTCCGCATCGTCATGTCGAGCCGTTTGGGTTGCCCCCTAGGATCCGAGCGTACCTCGAATCCGGGACGGTTGCTTCACCTGGAGTCTGCGTCGCCAACTCGGTGTCTCTGGCGAGCTCGACGGACGTCGGGTCGCCCATCGGCGTGCGGCGTCCTGTCCACGAGTGCGAAGTCGCCATGCCCCAGGTGGGCGTCCGTGCATCGCCGCTCGCCAACTCGACGTCACCATGAGCTACGCTGCCCGCACGCTCTCAACGTGAAGCTGGCGGCGGCTCCTCGTCGCGAGAGGACGGCTTCACCGCGTCGGCGCACGGCGCACCGATGAAACTTCCCAGGAGACAGCTCGAGGCGGCGCTGCGCGCGGCCCGGCGGGCATTCCCGGCTGCGAACCCGTACGGCGTCCTCGGCTTCGGGATCTCTCGCGTGCGCCGTCGCGGGCGTCGCCTCACCCACACGTCGCTCACCATCTACGTCGAGAAGAAGCTCGCCCGCCCCGAGCGCCCCGTACCGCCCCTGGTCTTCACCGACGCAGGCAAGCGCGTCCGGCTGGCACCCGACGTTCGCGCGACGGGCCGCCAGGCGCTCGCGCACGCCGCCGTCGCGACACGATTCACGGGGCTCCACCCTGGCGCTCCCATCAAGGTCGGCATCGAGTGGGGCGGCGTCGGGTGCCTGCTCACCGTCGACGGGACGCCGACGCACCTCCTCACCTGCGGACACCTCTTCGAGAGCGACGCGCAGGGCACGGCGGTCTTCGCAGGTGACGGTCCCCAGGCCACCCAGATCGGTCGGCTCGTCGCCAACCTCCTCGATGACTCGACGCTCGCGCGGTCGGACCTCGCCTTTCCGATGGATGCAGCGCTCGTCGAGCTCACTCCGCAGGGAACGGATCTCGCGTCCAGCACCGCCTCGCGCCTGCCCGTGGGAGGCATCCGCGAGAGCGGGCTCTTCGGCCTCGACGTGCAGGCCTTCCTGGCGACCGCGAACGACTTCTCGGAGGTCACCACGACCGGCGCAGGGGCTGTGGACTTCCCCGGAATGAATTCGGAGGTCCGCGGGCTCTATCCGGTTCAGCACGTCCTCAAGACGAACGGGGCTCTCACGCAGCCGGGGGACTCCGGGACGATCCTGCTCACGACGGAGAGCCCCCGGCGCGCCGTGGGGACCTGCATCGGTGCGGTCGGCACCGCCATGAGCCTCTTCGAGCCCTTCAGCCGATCCATCCCTTCCCTCGCCGAAGCCACCTCGCTGCCCCTCGACATCTGGACATCGCCGGGTTCGGACTCATGACGATCACTGCACGCAAGGGCGCCTTTCTCCTCCTCGCCGTACTCCCAGCGCTCGCCTCCGCGGAGGCGTCGGAGTTTCCCGTGCCGAAAGGCCGCGCGGCCAAGGGGCCGGACGCCCAGCAAAACGTCTCGGCGGTCGCCCGGGAGCTCGCAAATGCGCGAACGCCGGACGACGTCATTGCGAAGTACATCGCGAGCCGCCCGGGCGACTTCCTGGCGCCGCTGGGCGGCGCCCAGTCGGGCGCGGCCGATGTCGCCGCGGAAGCCTTGCAGATCCTCGGCCAGATCGTCGTCGACCGCGCTACCGATCGCGCCTACCAGCTCGCCAAGGAGCGCCTCGAATCGCTGCTGCACTGCCGCGACAAGGCGACGAAGTTCACCCGGACGTGCGAGGTCGTCCTGCCCTTGCGCGTACAGGAGCTCGCCTCGTCCGGCCAGGCCCTGGAGGCCGCGCTCCTCGCCGACGTCCTCAACGAGCTGTCACCCGCCGTTCCAGAGGGTCTTTCGAAGGATGCCTGGGATGCCTTCAGGACGAGCCTGCTTCCGATGCTCCTCCATCCCACGCGAAGCTTGACGCCCGCGGCCGCGAGCAACCTCGCTCAGCAGGTCGTGGCGCTGGGCATTCGACCGCGGTCGGGCGAGAAGTTCTGCAAGCTGGACACTCCTGCCCGCGCGCTTCAGCTCGTCGCTGCGGGCGTGCTCCAGTGCCAGGCCTCCGTCGCAGCCGGCGGCTCCCTGTCGACGCTGGCGTCATGTCCGGTGGGCCTGGTGATGGAGAATCTCGCTGCCGCGGCGAGCTGCGGGGACGACAAGCTCCCTCCCGCTGCGATGACCGTCGCGAGGGCCATCGCCCAGAACGTCATCGCGGCCGTGACGGTCACCGTCCGTGAAGGTGGGGCACGCGCGCAGCTCGAGCACGCCACGGATGCGCTGTTCCTCGCCGCCTGCATCGGGAACGGCGACACGGACTGCGACGAGGCGAGCACCCGCACCGCCAAGTGGCTCCGCCTCGCGCGGCGGGCGTCGCATGCCTTGCTCGAGCAGGACACGAACATGCTCGTCGCGGTCGCCTTCGATGCCCTGGTGACCCTCGACGAGATCGTGAAAGACGAGCAGAAAGCGGGTGAACGGCGGCGCGGGCTCTCGCTCGTAGCCGCGCTCCTCGAGTACACCGCGACCTACCAGCCGAACACCGAGGCGGCCGAGACGACCACCTCGCCGGCGCAGCCATCGCCCCACGAGCGTCGAACGCAGATCCTGAAGTCGCTCACGCAGGAGATGACGAACCGCACCGGGCGCGCTCAGGACGCCATCTTCTCGCTCGGCGGGACGCTGCGCGGGGTGGGCGGGCTACGGTTCGCGAGCGGAGCGCGGACGTTCTGGGGTCCCCTGGCGCTCCCCCTGGGCATCGGTTACCAGAGCGCCACCGGCAAGCGGGGTTGGGGCTTCCACGGCGAGCTCGGCGTGGTCGACCTCGGGCAGTACGTATCGTTCAGCAAGGGCGGCGAGGTCCAGCAGCCCAAGCTCGAGGACGTGCTCACGGTGACCGGCGGGATCGGCGCGTACTACGGGAAGGACATGCCTCTCACCATCGCTCTCACGGGCGGATACTCGCCTCATTACCAGGAGAGCGCCTCCGGCTCCCGCGGCGCCTGGAACCTGGGCATAGGCGTCGGGATCTACGTCCCGCTCTTCGATCTGAACTGAGCCAGCCTCGCGCGCACCTTCGCCGACGCCAGCTCCCGCAGCGCGTCGTTCGCGATCCACCGCGCCGCGCGGTCGCCCGGATCCCCGCCGCGCTCTCCGCCGGCGTGCCGGTTCGCCTCGGCGCGGATCCTCTCCGCGTAGGCGATGGCGGCGGCGTTCAGGGCCCGGTTGCGCTTTCCGAGTTCGATCCTTCACCAACGGTGTCTGCCGGGCCCGACCTCGCACAACGTCCACCATGTGAGCACATCGAACCGCACCGGCGTGCCGCGACATGCTGCCCGGTCCCTTGGAGGCAACGGGCGTTGGCCCCCTCGCGGGAGGCCGCTCCTTGTTATGGTTGAATGCGCCGGGTCCGGGGAACGTCACCACTCCGGTGGCTGTTCGCAGATCAGGAGGAAGACCATGCGCTACCTGCTCGTATCGCTGTCGTTGCTCATGGGGTCGGTGACCTCGGCCGATGCGCAGGTCAGCGTCGGCGTCGGCATCGGTCTCCCCAGCGTCGAGATCGGCATCAACGTGCCGGTGTATCCGGAGCTCGTCGTGGTGCCGGGCTATCCCGTCTACTACGCGCCCTCCGCCGACACGAACTACTTCTTCTACGACGGCGTGTACTGGGTGTACCAGGGCGACAACTGGTACGCGAGCAGCTGGTACAACGGACCGTGGCGCCTGGTGCGGCCGGAGCACGTGCCCCTCTACGTGCTGCGCGTTCCGGTGCGCTACTACCGCGCTCCCCCGCCGTACTTCCACAGCTGGCGCGCCGACGCGCCGCCGCGCTGGGGTGACCACTGGGGCCGCGGCTGGGAGCGGCGCCACGCGGGCTGGGACCGATGGGATCGCCGCGGGGTCCCTCGTCCGGCGCCGTTGCCGGTCTATCAGCGCGAGTATCACGGCGACCGCTACCCTCACGCCCCGGAGCAGCAGCACTCGATCCGCTCCGAGTATTACCGCTATCGGCCGCGCGAGACCGTGGCGCGGGAGCACTTTCAGCAGCCCGGGTTCCAGGGCGGCCGCCGCCCGGAGCCGCCGCGGACGGCGTTTCCCCCGCCGCAGCCGCAGGAGCGCGGCCGGATGCAGAGGCCGGAGCACAGAGACGACCAGGAGCGCGGCCGGATGCAGAGGCCGGAGCACAGAGAAGACCGGCGAGAAGACCGCCGGGACGACCGGGGCGACCGGGGCGAGGAGCACGGTCGCGGCCGGCGCTAGCCGGGCATGATCGGCCGCGAGGGGCTCGAGGCCCCTCGCGGTCGCGAGGAACGCGCGCCGCGAAGCTCCTTGCTGGGCCGCACGCAGGGTGACAGGCTTCTAGGGCAACCGCGCGAAGGCGTCGGCCACGGCGCGGCGCATGGCGGGGTGCTCCAGGATCGCCGCGCTCACGTGGCCGCCGTCGAGCCAGCGCAGCTCGGAGCCCCAGCGCCGGGCGATGCGCTCGGCATCGGCGCACGGGACGACCCCGTCGTGGCGGTTGGCCACGACCACGGCCGCCCCCGGCTCGACCGGCGGCGGCAGGCCGGACACGGCGTAGCGCAGGAAGAGCTGCCTGAGCTCGGCGCGGGCCAGCTCGTCGGAGCCGCCGGGCCGGCGCAGCGCCTCCCAGCGCGGGTACGACCTGAGTAGACCCTCCGTGAAGACCGAGGCGGGCGAGTCCGAGGGCGCCAGCGCCGCCACCGCGAGCGGCCGAGGCCAGGTCACCGCGATCATGGCGCACATCTGGCCGCCCATGCTGTAGCCGGCGACGCCCAGCCGGCGGTGCCCCTGCGCCTCGAGCCAGGCGAGCAGCGACCGCCCTTCCCGCACGGTCGCGGTGGCCATGAGCACCATGTCCGAGACGGTCCGGAGCGCGGGACCGCGCTGACCGGCGGGACGGCGCTCGCCGTAGTAGGGGTTCTCGAGCACGAGCGCGGCGATGCCGTGCTCGAGGAGCGGCGCCGCGAAGCGAAGCCGCATCGCGAAGCCCTCGTCGCCGGAGGCGGCGAGGTGGAGGCACACCGCCCGCGCCTCGCGGATGGCCGGGCGCAGCATCCGAACGCGCGCGCGGCGGGTCACCGGCGGGAGGCGCGACTCCGGGCTCTCGAAGACGCCCTCGCGCAGGAGCCCTCCGCCCTCGTGCCGCTCGGGCCCCCAGGCGATCTCGATCGCGGCCGCCGGCCGCTCGCGGGCTCCCTCGAGCGAGACGTCCCGGAGGATGCCCTCGTCGCCCCAGCCGTCGGCGAAGAACGGCTGAGGCGTGACGACGAGGTAGAAAGCGCGATCCAGCCAGTGCACCGTCACGCGTCCTCCCGACCTCGCCCCTTGCCGTCCTCGAGCGAGCGGCCGCCGCTCACCTTCGGCGGTCGGTGCGCGCCAGGCGCGCATGCGCGAGTGCGCGCATTCTCCGCGAGCGTCGAGCGCGAACGCGCGGCGGCATTTCGTCGCATCGAGGCCATTCTCCGTTCGCGCGGCCCGCCGCAGCTAACCTCGCCGCGCGCCGCGGGTTCATCGACAGCACCCGCTCGAGCGCTCGCCGGAAGGGCGAGAACCCAGCGCGCTCGAGATGGATCCAACGACGGAAGGGGGACCCAGGCGATGATGCGTTCATGGTTCGGGGTGGGCTTACTATCGGTGTCATTGACGGGCGGCGTGGCCTCGGCCGCGGCTCCGGGCTCGAGGGAGCACGCCGCCATCGAGGCGTACGAGGGTACCAGGACCTGCGCCGCGTGCCACGACAAGCAGGTGAAGGACGTGGTCACGAGCCTCCACTACCAGCAGCAGGGCCCGGCGCCGTTCCTCGCCAATGCGCAGCAGGGGAAGAACGCCGGGATGATGGTGAGCTACTGAGCGCCGCCCAACACGGTCGTCGGGCACAACTGGATCGGGATCCTCCAGCCCAGTGATGCCGCGAAGCCGGCGCAGCCAGGTGGCTGCGTTCAGTGTCACCCCGGACGAGGCGCGAAGCCCAACCCCATCGAGAAGATCTCGCAGGCCGATCACGACAACGTCGACTGCCTCATGTGCCACGCGCCGGGGTACCGGCGAACGGTGGTGAAGAGCGGCGACCGGCTCGAGGTGGCCGCGGCGCCGGGCGTGGACGTGCTCGCCGCGGCGCGCGCCGTCGGCAAGCCCACGAGCGAGATGTGCCAGCGCTGCCACCTGGGAGCGGGCGGGGGCCCGAACGCCAAGCACGGCGTCGCGCCGACGTCTCCCGCCGTGGACGTGCACCTCGCGAAGGGCCTCTCCTGCGTGGACTGCCACGCGACGAAGGACCATCGCGTGGCCGGAGGCGCCGACGTCAAGGCGCACGAGCGGCCCGAGGTCGCGGTGGCCTGCACGAACTGCCACGACGCGGGCGCGGTCCATCGCGGTCCAAAGGCCGCGGCGCTGGCGAAGCACGCGGCGCGGATCGCCTGCCAGACGTGCCACATCCCCGCCATCGCCCGGGACCCGAAGTTCCCCACCGTCGTCCGGCGCGACTGGACGAAGCCCGTGCTGGACGGGAAGACCGGCCTCTACGGACCGACGAACGAGGTGGCGAACGGCGTGCGGCCCGTCTACCGCTGGTGGAACCGGAAGATGACGGTCCCGCCCGCGCCGCTCGGCGAGCTGCAGGACCCGAGCGCGAGGATCTTCCCGTGGAAGCGCGTCTCGTACAACGTCGTCTCCGACGCCGCGACGGGCAGGCCCGTCTTCATCAAGGCCGGGCTCTACGCCGTGAAGGGCGATCCGCTCGCAGCGGCGAAGAAGGGGGCGGAGGACGCGAAGCAGGAGTTCAGCGGCGCCGTGAAGGGCGTCGAGGAGACGATGCTCTTCTCGCTGAACCACCAGGTGGCGCCGAAGGAGCAGGCCCTCTCCTGCAGCTCGTGCCACCGACCCGACGGCCTGCTCGACTTCGAGGCCCTCGGCTATCCCGAGGCCCGCGCGAAGGCCCTTCGCGCGGCTCGCAACTGAGGGCGGAAGCCGGGCGCATCGTCGTGGACTCTCCGCAGGCGGCGTCACCGGCGGCTGGCATGCGCGGCCGTGGGCGCCGCCTGCGCCTCACTGCCCCGCAGGCTCCAGCCCGTACCTCTGCGGATCGTTGCACACCACCGCCGCCGCCAGCACGCGGGGCACGTAATCCATGGTCTCGGCCGGCAGCCGCTTCAGCCGGTACAGGTGCCAGAAGTCCCGCTTCTCCTTCCGGAACCCGCCCTTCTCCTGCGCGATCTCGTGCAGCACCCGCCGCACCCCCGCCTCGCCGCGGTTGTAGCTCGCGAGCGCCAGCATGAAGGAGTCCGCCCCGAACTCGGCCAGCAGGTTTGCGAGCTTCCTCGCCGCCGCGCGCGTCTGCTTCGGGACGTCCAGCCGCTCGTCGACCTTGTCGTCCACGCGCAGCCCCAGCTCGCGCGCCGTCCCCGCCGTCATCTGCCACATGCCCTTCGCGCCCGCGGCCGACACGAGGCTCGGGTCGAACTGCGTCTCGGCCCAGGCGATGTAGGCCATCTCCTCCGGGAGCCCCAGCGCGGCGAACTCGCGGGCGATGCCGGGCCAGTAGCGGTTGCGCCGCCCGTAGACGAACCGGAGGTTGCCGGCGCTCCTGAGCGCGTTCACTTGCTGTTGCAGCGCCGTCTTGAAGACCGGCGGCACGGCGTACGTCTCGGCGTCGAACTTGGCGAGGATCCGGCGGATGGCGCGGTCGAGGTCGTCGCCGCGCTCGGCCAGCTCCCGGCCCGCGCGCTCGTCCTGGCGCGCCACCTCGCCGAGGGTGCTCCGGGCGCTGCCGGTCAGCTCGGCGAGCCGCTGCTCCAGGGCGGCGAGCCGGTCGGCGTCGGCCTCCTGCGCCATCGCCGACTGCACCTGCTCGATCTCGCGATCGATCCGGTCCTTCTGGGCGACGAGCCGGGCGAGCTCGCGCCGCTGCTGCAGCACCACCGCCGAGAGCACCGCCGCGGTGGCGAGGCCGACCCCGGCCACGATCGCCACCACCTTGCGCCAGCGCCGGCCCGTGTCGCGCTGCACCTCGGCCATCGCGTCGGCGAGGATGTGCATCGTCTTGCCCGACGAGGAGCCGCCGGCGCGGGCCCGCTC
>DATDDC010000504.1:0-3561 GCA_036523995.1 Anaeromyxobacter sp. | reverse complement strand
CGCGTGGTTCACCTCGTCCACGAGCCCGAGCTTCCGGATGCGGAAGTTCAGCGTGGACGGCTTGAGATCCAGGATCTCGGCGGCGCCGCCGGCGCCCGTGATGCGGCCCTTCACGTGGTGGAGCACGTCCGCGATGTAGCGGCGCTCCGCCTCCGCGAGCGTGACCCATTCCCGGCGTGAAGCGGCGTGCGCGGCCGGGGCGGCGGCTCGCGTCGCGGCCTCGAGCGGCGGGATGCGCAGGCGCGGCGGCTCGGAGAGGACGACCGCGCGCTCGATCACGTGCTCGAGCTCGCGCACGTTCCCCGGCCACGCGTACTCCAGCATGCGCCGCATGTCCGCCTCGCCGATGCCCTCGAACTTCACCCCTCGTGCACGGGCCGCACGCTCCATGAAGAACAGCGCCAGGGTGGGGATCTCCTCGCGCCGCTCGCGCAGGGGCGGGACGAGGAGCGGGAAGGCGGCCAGCCGGAAGTACAGGTCCTCCCGGAAGCGGCCGGCCCGCACCTCCGACTCCAGATCCCGGTTCGTGGCCGCGACGAGCCGGAAGTCCGAGCGGATGGCGCGGGCTCCGCCGACGCGCTCGAACGCGCCCTCCTGGAGCACGCGCAGCAGCCGGACCTGGTCCTCGGGCGAGAGCTCGCCCACCTCGTCGAGGAAGAGCGTGCCGCCGTTGGCGAGCTCGAAGCGCCCCTTCGACTGCTCCGTCGCGCCGGTGAAGGCGCCGCGCTCGTGGCCGAAGAGGGCGCTCGCCACGAGGCCGGGCGAGAACGAGGCGACGTGCACGGCGATGAAGGGCCCGTCCCGGCGCGGGCTCTGGCGATGGATCTCGGAGGCGACGAGCTCCTTGCCGACGCCGGTCTCGCCGGTCACGAGGACCGCGGTGGGGGTGGGGGCGACGCGCGCCACGAGGCCCAGCACCTTCCGCAGCGCCGGGGAGTCGCCGACGATGCCGCTTCCCGCCGAGGCGGCCGGGCGCGTCGAGCGCCAGTACCGGTTCTCCTCCTCGAGCTGCTCGCGGGCGCTCGCGAGCGCCTGCCAGAGCGCGAGGTTGCCGAGGAGGACCCCGAGCTGGACCGAGAGGACCTCGAGGAGCTCGAGGTCGGCCGGGCCGACGGCGGCCGGGCCGTAGCGGCTCTCCAGGCAGGCCCAGCCGGCGCGGCCCTCGGCCGCGAAGGGCACGACGAGGAGCTGACCCGCCGCCGTCTCGCCCGGCGTCGAGGGCGCGGGGAGCGCCACCACCGCCTCGGGCGCGCGATCGCGCAGGAGCGCGATGAGCTCGGCGCGCCAGGCTGCGCTCCCTCCCCGGACTCCGAGGAGGGTAGGAGGCGTGCCCCGCTCCGCGATGGCGCAGCGCTCGACGCCGAGCGTGCGGCAGAGGCGCGCAGCGATCTCGCCCCAGGTGCCCTCGCGCCGCTCGGCGAGCGAGCCGAGCCGTCCCAGCTCGAGCAAGACGTCCGTGACGCGCGCGTGGCGATCGGGGCTTCCCTCGCGGCAGCAGCACTGCGCCGCCGCCTCCCGGAGCTGGACCAGGATGCGCTTCGCGTCGTCCGCGCGCCCGCCGCCGCGGGCCAGCCCGGCCGCCTCCGCCAGCGCGCGAGAGAGCTCGTACGCCGCGCCCGCCTCGCGGAGGTGAGCGATGGCGCGATCGAGGTGCTCGCGCACCGCTCGCACGTCGCCCTCTCCGCGCGGCGCCCGCGCGAGCTGCCGCGCGCGGTACCGGTGCGCCGAGCCGAGCCAGCTCGGGTTCGTGCCCGCGAGCAGGCGCTCGAGCTCCGCGTCGAGCGAGAGCCCCTCGACGAGGATCCCCTCCACCTCGAGCTCCTCGAGGAGGGCGAGGACGGCGGAGCTCGCGAGCCAGGGCCACCTCGAGACGCGCCGGGCCTCGACGCCCACCGCCAGGATGTCGGGCACCTCCTGGTACCGCCCCTCCCATCCCCGCACGCACGCGAGCATCAGCGCGGCGAACCAGAGGTGGACGGGGTTGCCGGGCGTGGACCGATACCACGCGAACGCGCGCTCCGCGTGCTCGCGGGCCGCGGCGAAGTCCGGGACCTCGACGTGCGCGCCGGCGGCGAAGAGGTCGGCCTCGCGCTCGAGCGCCGGGATGCCGCGCTCCGCGCCGAGGGAGCGGATGCGGTGGATGAGGTCGAGGGCACGGGGCACCTGCCCGGCGCGGGCATAGGCGACTGCCACCACGAAGAGCCCGGTGGCGGGCGCCGAGCTCGACGGCTCGACGAGCGACTCGATGTCCTCCGGGACGTCGCCGAGCAGCTCCTCGAAGGTCTCGACCCCCTCGCGCGGGCGCCCCTGCAGGACGAGCCCCGCCGCGAGGTACATGTGGATCTCGGCCCGGAGCGGACCGGAGCAGGCGCCCGCCGCCTCGCGGGCGTGCGCCAGGTGGCGCCGGGCGTCCTCGACCTTGCCGTCGCGCAGCGCCGCCGCGGCGAGCGCGCCGTGCAGCACGCCCTGTGCGCCGATGTCCCCGAGCTGGACGGCGAGCGCCATCGCCTCCTCGAGGTCCGCGTCGGCGAGGCCGGTCATGGTCCGGAAGAGGCGCAGCCCCTGGAGCACGATGCGGAGCCAGCCCCCCGGGCCGCCGGGGAAGACGTCGCGCGGCTTCGACGCGATGAGCGCGCGGAACACCTCGCCGGCGACCTCGAAGCGCTGCGCGGCGGCGGCCGCCCGCCCCGCCTCGATGGCCCATCCGATCCGTTCCGGCGCCGAGAAGAAGGCGCCCCAGTCGGCGGGGGTGGCGCGCTCCAGCGCGGCCTGCCGCCGCTCGGGATCCTTGAAGGCGAAGTGGCCCGGCGCCGGCTGCGCCACGGCCCCCGCGGCCTCCGAGGCGGTGAGGAACGTGAACAGCTCCGCCGGGCGGGCGAGGTTCCACGAGACCAGCGTGTCGATCGAGAGGGGGGCCTGGGCGGTCGCGAGGACCAGCTCGAGCACGCGGCCCTTGTCTGGAGCGGCCATGCGCACCTCCCCGTGGGCGGTCGCAGCCGATTGCGAGTCGTAGCAGATCGCTGGCGGCATTTGGCTAGCCGATCCGTAACCGGCCGAAACGACGCGCGAACCCGGCGGGCACGGGCCGTGCTCTCCGGCGCGGCGTGACCCACCGCCTCGACATCCATCAGCAGGACCGCTCCGTCGTCCTCGAGTTCCAGGGCCTCCTCGACGCGGGCGCGCTCGCCGAGCTCCGCGCCTCCGTCGCCCTGGCCCGCGAAAACGGCGCCGGCGCGCGGATCGTCCTGCGCGCGGGGACGGAGGTCGAGCGGTGCTGCCTCCCGGCGCTCCGCGACATCGACGCGGAGGTGGTCGCGGAGGCCGCGTACCTCGCGAGCTGGCTGCACGACTCCAGGTGAAACGAACCCGGGCCGACCTCGGCCCCAGAGCCCCGGCGCCACGTGCGCCGGAAGGGAAGGAGAGACGATGGCGAAGCGATCTTGGGAGCTCCCCACACGCGCCGCGGCTCCGCGGCGGGAGACGTCGATGACGGCGGCGGCGCGGTCCGCCGTCCTGCTCGCCGCGGCGCTCGTCGCCGCGTGCTCGCGCGCGAGCGGCGCC
>DATDDC010000503.1:0-1867 GCA_036523995.1 Anaeromyxobacter sp. | reverse complement strand
CCTGCTCCCGGAGGACTTCGGCGACCGCGTCGCCGGTGCTCACGGGCTCGGTCTCCGCCTCGGTCGGGGTCGGGGTCGAGGTCGAGGTCGAGGTCGAGGTCGGGGTCGGGGTCGGGGTCGGGGTCGGGGTCGGGGTCGGGGTCGAGGTCGGGGTCGGGGTCGGGGTCGGGGTCGGGGTCGAGGTCGAGGTCGAGGTCGGGGTCGGGGTCGGGGTCGCGGTCGTGGTCGCGGGTCCCCCCCCCCGAGCGCCTTCAGTGCGCCTCCGCCCAGCTCCTCCCGTGCCCGACCTCCACGTCGAGCGGCACCTTGAGCGAGGCGGCGCCCGCCATCTCGCGGCGCACGACCGCCTCGGCCGAGGCGAGGTCCGCCTCGCCCACCTCGAGCACGAGCTCGTCGTGCACCTGGAGCAGGAGCCGCGCGTCGAGCCGCTCCTTCTCGAGCGCGGCGTGCACGCGGATCATGGCGATCTTCACGATGTCCGCGGCGGTCCCCTGGATGGGCGTGTTGATGGCGGTCCGCTCCGCGGCGTTGCGGAGGGCCGGATTCCGCGAGGCGAGCTCGGGCATGGCCCGCACGCGGCCGTAGAGCGTCCGCGACTCGCCCTTCTTGCGCGCCTCGTCGATCGACCAGTCGATGTAGCGCTTCACGCCCGCGTAGCGCTCGAAGTAGCGCGAGATGATCTTGCGCGCCTCGGCGTCGGGCAGGTCGAGCCGCTGGGCGAGCCCGAAGGCCGAGAGGCCGTAGGCGATGCCGAAATTGAGCATCTTCGCCACCCGCCGCATCTCGTGCGTCACCTCGGCGGGCGCGACGGCGAAGGTCTCGGCGGCCGTGCGGGTGTGGATGTCCTCGCGCAGCCGGAACGCCTCGACGAGCGCCGGGTCGTCCGAGTAGTGCGCGAGGATGCGCAGCTCGATCTGCGAGTAGTCCGCGGAGAGGAGCCGCTTCCCGGGCGGCGCCACGAACGCGGCCCGGATCCGGCGCGACAGCTCCGTGCGGATGGGGATGTTCTGGAGGTTCGGGTCGGTGGAGGACAGCCGGCCGGTGGCCGCCCCGGCCTGGTGGAACGTCGTGTGGATGCGACCGTCGGCGGGATCGACGAGCTGCGGGAGCGCGTCGACGTACGTCCCCTTGAGCTTCGCGAGGGCGCGGTGCTCGAGCACGAGCCGCGGCAGCTCGTGCTGCTCGGCGAGCTTCTCGAGCACGTCCTGGTCCGTGGACGGGCCGGTCTTGAGGCGCTTCAGGATGGGCAGCTCCAGCTCCTCGAAGAGCACCTGCGCGAGCTCCCGGGTCGAGGCGATGTTGAAGGAGTGCCCCGCCGCGGAGTGGATGCGCGCCTCGAGATCGGCCATGGAGCGGCCGAACTCCCCGCTCATGTCGGACATGGCGCCCTTGTCGACGAGGATGCCGGTGCGCTCCATCTCGACGAGCACCGGCACGAGCGGGAGCTCGACGTCGCGGTAGAGCGGGAGGACGGCCTCCTCCTCCATGCCCTTGAGGAGGGCGGGGGCGAGATCGAGGATCGAGGCCGCGCACGGCGCGGCCCACGAGGCGACGCGCTCGACCTCGAGCGACTCGACCGCCACGCGCTCCGACTTCCGGGCCGCGTCCCCGCCCGAGGGATCGCGCGGCAGCTCGCAGGCGATGCGCTCGCGCGCCACGTCCGCCAGGGCGTGCTCCCGCCGGGTGGGGAGGAGGAGCCGGCTCGCGAGCTCGGTGTCCTCGCCGGGCGCGCGCAGCGCGAGCCCGAGCTGCCCGAGCGCATGGGTGAGGGCCTTGCGATCGTGGGCGTGCACCGGCCGCCCGCCCTCGACGATGGGCCGGAGCGCGTCGCGCAGGGCCTCGCGCGGGACCTGCGCGGGCACGCCCA
>DATDDC010000502.1:0-17619 GCA_036523995.1 Anaeromyxobacter sp. | reverse complement strand
GGCGGCTACGGCGCTCCGGCGCCCGCGCCGGTGAAGCCCGCGGCAGCCGGCGGGTACGGCGCCCCGGCCCCGGCCCCCGTGAAGCCGGCTGCGGCCGGCTACGGCGCGCCCTCGCCTCCTGCGGCAGGTCGCTAGCGACATGAAGTGCGTCCTCGTCATCCCGTCCTGGCTTCCCGAGGACATCTTTCCGTCGAGGACGGCGGGGTCGCAGCTCAACTACTGGCAGCCCATCGGCACCCTCTACGTCGCCGCCAGCCTGAGGCAGGCCGGCCACGAGGTGCGCTTCCTCAACGGCGCCTTCCTGTCGCACCGCGAGCTGCTCGACGCCGTGGCGGAGTTCGCGCCGCGATGGGTGGGCATCTACTCCACCGCGTTCGGCTGGCCGCAGGCCACCCGGACCGCCGCCGACGTGAAGCGCCGCCTCCCGGGCGCCTTCGTCTGCGCGGGCGGGCCCTATCCCGTGGCGGTCCGCGAGAGCTGCCTCGCGCAGGGCCCCGCCTTCGACGCGGCGGTGACCGGCGAGGGGGAGCGGACCGTCGTCGAGATGGTCGAGCGGCTCGGCCGCGGAGAGGGCCTCGAGGGCGTCCTGGGCGTGGCCTTTCGCAGGGGCGGGGCCGTCGAGGTGAATCCTCCGCGACCGCTCCTCGCGCAGCTCGACGAGCTGCCGTTCCCGGCGCGGGAGCTCCTCGGCGACGCCGACCGCTATCTGCCGCCTCCCGCGATGTACCGGCGGAAGCCCGTGGCCGTGATGCTCACGTCCCGCGGATGCAACCGGCGCTGCATCTTCTGCTTCCAGCTCGACAAGGAGCGGAGGAGCGGCATCCGCTACCGCAGCGTCGAGAACGTGCTCGCCGAGATCGAGCTGTGCCTCGGCCAGGGCTACCGCGAGATCAAGTTCATCGACGACACCTTCGCGGAGGACCGCGAGCGGGCGATGCGGCTCGCGCACGAGATCCGGCGGAGGCGCCTCGACTTCACCTGGTTCGCCTCCGCCTGCGTGAACCAGGTCGATCCCGAGCTGCTCCGCGCTTTCAAGGAGGCCGGCTGCTGGGCCATGCTCTTCGGCGTCGAGAGCGGCGTGCAGAAGAACCTCAACACGCTGCGGAAGGGCACGACCGTCGCGCAGGTCCGGAACGCCGTGGCGTGGGCGAAGCAGGCGGGCCTCCACGTCCAGACCACGTTCATGTTCGGGATCCCCGGCGAGACGTACGCCGAGGCGCAGCGGACGATCGACTTCGCCTGCGAGCTCGGCGCCGACGTGGCGAGCTTCCACGCCATCGTGCCGTTCCCCGGCACCCACCTGCACGAGCACGTGGCCGAGCACGGGACGATCTCGCAGGACCTGCGGGACTTCACCTACCAGGGCGCGGCCTTCGTGCCCCACACGCTGACGCGCCAGCAGATCCAGGAGCTGCGGCAGCGCGCGTACCGGACGTTCTACTCCCGCCCGGGCTGGCTGCTCCGCAGGCTCGCCGGGCTGCGGCGGCGAAGCGAGCTGGGGGCGGCGTTCGAGAGCGCGAGGTCGCTCTTCTGGCTCTGGGCGAAGAAGGATGCATTGAACCCGACGACGGCGGTACGGAGGTGACGAACATGCCCGACATCAAGGCCGATCAGGTGCTCGACACCAAGGGATTGAGCTGCCCGATCCCCATCCTGAAGACGAAGAAGGCGCTCTCGGCGCTTTCCAAGGACCAGATCCTGAAGGTGGAGACGACAGATCCCGGCTCCCAGAACGACATGGCCTCGTGGGCGAAGAGGACGGGGAACGAGATCCTGAAGGTCGAGCAGGGCGGCGGTACGTTCACCTTCTACATCAAGAAGCTCGCCTGAGGTTTCCAATGGCTGACGCAAAGAAGATGACCATCATCGCGTCCAAGGGCACCTTGGACATGGCGTACCCCCCGCTCATCCTCGCGACGACCGCCGCCGCGATGGACATGGACGTGACGATCTTCTTCACGTTCTACGGGCTCGAGATCATCAAGAAGGACAGGGCGGACCGGCTCAAGATCTCTCCGCTCGGCAATCCCGCCATGCCCATGCCGATGCCCATCCCGGCGCTGGTGGCGGCACTGCCCTCCATGCAGGCCATCGCGACGTCGATGATGAGGTCCATGTTCAAGAAGCACGGCGTGGCCACCATCGGAGAGCTCCTCACCGCCGCGAAGGAGAGCGGCGTCAAGCTCATCGCCTGCCAGATGACCATGGACGTCATGGGCGTCAAGGCGGAGGACATCATCGACGGCGTGCAGGTCGGGGGCGCGGCCACCTGGATGGACGAGGCGGCCGGCTCGCAGGTCAATCTCTTCGTCTGAGCGGATGGGATGAGCGAGCCGCGATCCATATCCATCGTGGTCCCCAATCACGACGGGGCCGCCACCATCGGCAAGTGCCTCGCCGCCGCACTGGCATCGGACTACCCGCGCTTCGAGGTGGTGGTGGTGGACGACGGCTCGACGGACGACTCGGCGTCGATCATCGAGTCGTTCCCGGTGAAGCTCGTCCGCTTCCCCACCCGCCGGGGCGTCTCCCGCGCGCGCAATGCCGGGGCGGCCGCGAGCTCGGGGGAATTGCTCCTCTTCCTCGACGCCGATTGCCTCCTGCCGCCGGAGGCGCTCGCCGTGGCGCACGCCGCGCACGGAGGGCGGCGCCATCGCCTCGTGGGCGGGACCTACACGCCGCGTCCGCACGACCGCGACTTCTTCAGCGCCTTCCAGTCCATCTTCATCCACCACTTCGAGACGAAGTCGGTCCGTCCCGACTACGTGGCGGCCCACGCCATGGTCGTCGACGCCGAGCTGTTCCGGCGATCGGGCGGCTTCGTGGAGGGGGCCTTCATCGGCTTCGCGGCGAGCGTCGAGGACGTGGAGCTCTCGCACCGGCTCCGGCGGGCGGGCTGCGAGCTCGTCATGGACCCGTCGTTGCAGGTCCAGCACGTCTTCCGCTTCTCGCTGCGGAGGTCCCTCGCCAACGCCGTGCGGAAGGCCCGGACCTGGACGGCGTACTCGCTCGCGAACCGCGACGTGCTCGCCGATTCCGGCACGGCCTCCCGAGAGCTCAAGGCGAACGTGGCCTCGGCCTTCGTCGGTCTGGCGCTCGGCGTCGCTGCGGCGCTCCTCGGCACGGCCTGGCCGCTCGCGGCCTTGCCGGCGATCCTCGCGCTCGATCTCCACCTGAACAGGAGGCTCATCGCCGCGTGGCGCCGCACGGGGGGCGCGCGCTTCGCCGGCCTGGCGACGCTCTACTACGTGACCCTCTATGCCGCGGCGGTGGGGACGGGGGCCGCCTTCGGCACCGCACGATACCTGTGGAGCTTCCGGTCGCTCGGAAGGTACGCATCATGCACTCCCCGCTCGGGCACGCTCGGTCTCTCTTCCTGAAGAGGCCGGTCCACCTGACCTTCTTCGTGACCCGGCGGTGCAACGCCGGGTGCGGGTTCTGCTTCTACGCGCAGGCGAGGGACGCGGAGGGCGCGGAGCCGGAGCTCGCCCTCGACGAGATCCGCCGCGTGGCCGCGTCGATGGGACCGCTCCTCTGGGTGCTCTTCTCGGGCGGCGAGCCGTTCCTGCGCGAGGACCTCGTCGAGATCGGCGGCGCGTTCCACGACGCGAACCGGGCCTGCTTCCTCACGTACCCGACGAACGGGCTCTTGCCGGACCTCGTCGTGGAGCGGACCGAGCAGATCCTGCGGCGCTGCGAGGGGAGCGTCGTGGTGGTGAAGCTCTCGCTCGACGGCGTGGGGGAGCGGCACGACGCCCTGCGCGGCGTCCCCGGGGCGTTCGCCAGGGTGATGGAGACGTACCGCGGCCTCTCCCGACTCGCGGTGCGGTACCCGCGGCTGGAGCTGGGCGTGAACACCGTCTTCGGCCCGGAGACCGCGCGGCACGTGGAGGAGCTCGTCGGGTTCGTGCACGGGCTCGAGGGGATCCGCGCCCACACGCTCACGCTCCTGCGGCGCCCGGACGGCGGTCCCTCCCCGGAGGTCGACCTCCGTGCGTACCGCAGGGCGAGCCTGCTCCTCGAGAGCCGGTGGAGGTCCCGGCGGCAGCGCTTCCACCGCTTCGCCGGAGCGAGGCTCAAGGCGGCCCAGGATCGCCTGCAGCGCCGGCTCATCCATCGCACCCTCGTCGAGCGCCGCAGGGTCATCCCCTGCTTCGCCGGGCGCCTCGGCCTGGTGCTGACCGAGGCCGGCCGGCTCCACCCCTGCGAGAGCCGCTGGGACCGCTCCTTCGGGAACGTGCGGGAGGCGGGCCACGACGTCGCGAGGCTGCTCCGCTCGGAGCGGGGCCGCGCGGTGGTGGACGAGATCGCGCGCGGGTCGTGCCACTGCTCGCACGAGTGCAACTTCCTCACGAACATCCTGTTCAATCCCGCGCTCCATCCCGCGCTCCTGCGGGAATGCGTCCGTCGCGGGCGGCGGCGAGCCGGGGAGCGGGACGAGGCCGATCGGGACGAGAGGGAGCGAAGACCAACGCGGCCGTGGGAGACCGCATTGCAAGGCTGGAGGTGAGTCGAATGTCGGAAACGTCGACGGGAACGCTGGGGATCTGTGTGGCCACGCGCAATTCGATCGCGCACGTGATCGGCCTCGCCAGGGCAGCGAAGGCAGCGGGAAAGACCGTGGAGGTCTTCTTCACGGGGGAGGGCGTGCTGCTCACGCAGGACCCCCGCTTCACCGAGCTGGTGGGCACGGGGAAGTTGGCCGTCTGCGAGGTCAGCTACCTCGCCAACGGGCTCAAGGGGAAGGAAGTCCCGGGGGTCGGGTTCAAGGACTTCGTCACCCAGGCCCGGAACGCCGAGATGCTGGAGAGATGTGAACGCTACGTCGTGCTCTAGGAGGGAAGGGACATGGGCAAGAAGGTCGCCGTCCTCATCAAGGACAAGGATCGTCAGTACGAGGGGCTGCGCTCGAGCCTCGGCCTCCTCCTCGAGAATCACGTCGTGAGCATGTTCGTCCTCGAGCACGAGGTCGAGATGGACGAGGCCTACAACGACAACATGGGCTTCATCGACGAGATGGGAGGGACCCGCTACAGCAACGTCCCGGCCAACGTCGAGAAGTACGGGTTCCAGAAGATCGAGCTCGCGGACATCCCGGCGAAGCTGGCGGACGGCGAGGTGGTCATCGCCTTCTGAGGTCCGGCACGGCCAATCCATTGGGAGGAGGTAGGCAATGAAGGTGCTTCACGTGTTGCGCTCGGAGCCGGACGAGATCACCCGCGGGCTCATCGACGGCATGTCCCGCGGCGGCGGCGGCAAGGAGGTGGCCCTCTACGAGGGCAGGGTGGACTACGACCGCCTGGTCCAGGACATCTTCCAGAGCGACAAGGTCATCTGCTGGTGGGCATCGGCCTCGACGGCCGCAGTGAGCAAGCGCTGAACCCCGGAGGAGGGGCGGTCCGGGGCGAGGCGACCAGCGCTCCGGACCGGAGAGCAGACGCGTCGGGTCGCATCCGGGCGCATGGTGCGCCTGGGTTTTCTAGCAGTGAGGGATAACCATGAGTGTGATGAAGACAAGCGTCATGCTGGCGTCGATCCTCCTCGGCGTGTCTGGCTCCGCTCTCGCCGCCGAGGGCCTGAAGGGCACCGTCTACGTGGCCGGCCACGGCGGCCATCTCGCCGTGGTGGACCTCGCCACGCTGAAGCCCCCCATGGACCCGGACAAGGACCGGGTGGTCATCACCGAGGCCGGCTCCGAGATGGAGGGCAAGGTCGCCGGGATGGACTTCGAGGAGGTCAAGAAGGGCGGCGGCTCCCACGGCAGCACCTTCGTGGGCGGGAAGCTCTACGTCGGGCTCCTCAACGGCAAGGTCGTGAGGTACGACCCGAAGACCGGCAAGAAGTCGAAGCCCGTCACCGTCGGCAAGAAGTTCTGCGACGCCGTGGTCGGTCCGGACGGCAACATCTACTTCGAGGACATGGCGGACGGGAACGTCTACATCTTCGATCCCAAGGGGATGAAGACCGTGGACAAGCTCCCCGTGGGCAAGGCCGTGTGCGGCATCGCCTGGACCAAGGGCGTCGACAAGGCCTACGTGTCCGACATGCCCCAGGGCATCGTCTACGTCATCGACTGGAAGACGAAGAAGACCATCAAGGAGATCAAGGATCCCGCGATGACCTTCCTCCACCAGGTCCGCATGGCGCCCGACAAGAAGACGCTGTGGGTCGCCGCCGCCAACGAGTACGGGCCGGGCCTCGCGGCGCGGACGCAGAAGCCGCAGATCGTCCTCATCGACACGCAGACCGACACCATCGTCGACCACATCGTCCTGCCGGACGACCTCAGCGTCCACGACGTGAAGTTCTCGCCGAGCGGGACCACCGCCCTCATCACGGCCAGGACCTACGGCGAGGACAGCGTCCTCACGCTCATGGACGCGAAGAGCCACCAGATCGACAAGCGAGTCTCGCTCTGCGCCGGCTGCCACAAGGACGCCGGCGTGAAGGTGGCCATCGACAAGGGCTCGCCGCTCCTCTGCGGCATGGCCGTGAGCTGGAAGTAGCCGAGGGCCCCATCGCCGGAGGGCGGCCTCGTCCGCCCTCCGGCTTCAGGAGCGGGCATGAACCTCCCGTACGTGTCGCTGCGGAACCTCCAGCGAAAGGTCACCCGGACCACGCTGCTCTTCGGGATCGTGCTCGTGGTCTCCTGCACGCTCTTCGGGGCGACGCTGTTCCTCCGCTCCATCGACAACGCCCTGCGCATCGGCACCTACCGGCTCGGCGCCGACGTCCTCGTCGTGCCCGAGAGCGCCGAGACGAAGGCCAAGGCCGCCCTCCTCTCCGGCGAGCCCACGCAGTTCCTCATGAAATCGTCCGTCCTCGAGCAGGTGCGCGCCATCGAGGGCGTGAAGGTCGCCACGCCCCAGCTCTTCCTCAAGCCCACGAGCTTCACCTGCTGCTTCGACGTGGACGTGTTCCTCGTGGCCTTCGACCCGTCGACGGACTTCACGGTGAGGCCGTGGGCCGAGAAGCACCTCGCCCGCAGGCTCGGGGCGAACGAGGTCATCACCGGCCGGGAGATCCCCGTCGTCCTCGGAGACAACGTGCCCTTCTTCGGCACCTTCTTCCAGGTCGCCGGCACCATGGAGCCGACCGGCATGGACTTCTTCGACCGGGCCGCCTTCATGAGCCTCGACTCGGCCTACAAGATGGCGGAGGACTCCGCCAGCCAGGCCGTCCAGCGCATCGACCTCGAGAAGGGCGCCATCTCCACCGTCCTCGTGCAGGTGGATCCCGGCCTCACTCCCGAGCGCGTGGCCATCCGCATCGAGCACGACGTGCCGGGCGTGAAGGCCCTCGTCTCCGACAAGGTCATCAGCACCGTCCGCACGCAGCTCTCCGGCCTCATCCAGGCCATCGTGGCCATCAGCGCCGTGCTGTGGGGCATCGTCCTCCTCATCATGGCCTTCGCGTTCTTCATGATCGTGAGCGAGCGCCGCCGGGAGATCGGGCTCCTCCGCGCCATGGGCGCGAGCCGGCGGCACGTGGCCGGCATCCTCCTCACCGAGGCCTCGCTCCTGTCCGTGAGCGGCGGCGCCGCCGGGATCGCCCTCGGCTTCGGCCTCCTCCTCTCCTTCCGCGAGCTCGTGCTGCGCCAGCTCAGGCTCCCCTACCTGTTCCCGCCGCCGAGGGAGCTCGTCCTGCTCACGGTGGGCGCGCTCGCCTTCTCCCTCGCGACCGGCGTCCTCTCCGCGCTCCTCCCGTCCCTGTCCGTCATCCGCACGGAGCCGTACGACGCCATCCGGAGCTGCGAATGAGGCGCGCGACGGCCGCACTCTGGCTGGCCTCGGCGGCGCTGGCCTCTTGCTCCGAGGAGCCGCCGCCCAGGCCGCGGCTCACCGCGGCGACGGTGCCGAAGAGCGACGCGGACCTCGTCCAGGAGCAGCTCAAGAAGGATCCGAACGACGCGGAGGCCTGGTTCCACCTCGCCGAGATCCTGGAGCGGGCGAGCCTGCACGAGCGCGAGGCCGAGGCCCTGAAGAAGGCCATCGAGCTCAGGCCCGACATGGGATGGGCGCACCTGAAGCTCGGGACCACCTGCAACCGGCTGGGCCGGTACGAGGAGGCGGTGACGCACTTCCGGGCCGCGGAGAAGCTCTTGAAGCGCAAGCCCACGCTGTACAACAACCTCGCCTGGTCCTACGGGAAGCTGGGCAGGAACGCCGAGGAGATCGCCGCGCTCCGGAAGGCGATCGAGATCCGGCCCACCTACGCGACGGCCCATTTCAACCTGGGCGTGGCGCTCCTGCGGAAGGGTGCGCGGCGGGAGGCCGAGCAGGAGCACCGCATCCTGCTCGATCTCGACGAGGGCGCCGCGGCCGCCCTGCTCAAGGAGATCGAGAGGCCAGCGGTGGCGGCGGGCGAGGGGGGACGCCGGTGAGGAAGCTCGTCGCAGCCACCGACCTCGGGGCGGGCCTGCTCCTCCTCGCCGTCCCGCGCTTCGTGTTCCCGCCCTGCGGATGGGTGGGCCGACCGGCCATGCACTGCACCACCACGGCCTGGGCGGAGATCGGGATCGGCGTTGCGCTCCTCGCCGCGGGCGCGCTGGCGCTGCTCTCGGCGAGGCGCCGGCTCGTGCAGGCGAGCGTCTGGGCCTCCTTCGCGCTGCTCCTCGCCGCCGGGGCCGCACCGAGCGTGTACGGCTACTGCGCCAGCCCCAAGATGGCCTGCCACTACGGCATGGCCCCCACCGTCCGCTTCGTCGCCGCCGTCGCGGTCGCGGTCCTCCTCGCGGCGATGGCGCTCGCCAGGCGCCCCGTCGAGGGGGAGGAGCGCTCCGCATGATCGTGCTCGAAGGGCTCTCGAAGTCCTACCACGTATCCAGCCGCACCATCCGCGCCGTGCTCCCCGTGGACCTCACCATCGCCACCGGCGAGCTCGTCAGCATCGTGGGGCACTCCGGGAGCGGCAAGAGCACGCTGCTCAGCCTCGTGGGCGGGATCGCCCGTCCCGACACCGGGCGCGTCGTGGTGGAGGGCGAGGACATCGGCACCCTCGACGACCGCCGCCTCTCCAGGCTCCGCAACGAGCGCTTCGGCTTCGTCTACCAGTTCGCGAGCCTCGTCCCGACGCTCACGGCCGAGGAGAACGTGCTCCTCCCCACCGTCTTCGGCGGCAAGAAGGGGCGGGACGCGAGGGCGCTCCTCGACGAGATGGGGCTCGGGGACAAGGCCACCCGCTACCCGTCGGAGCTGTCGGGCGGGGAGCAGCAGCGCGTCGCCATCGCGCGGGCGTTCGTTTGCTCGCCCTCGGTGGTGCTGGCGGACGAGCCCACCGGCGAGCTGGACGAGGAGACCGAGGCCGAGGTCATGGCCTTCTTCGAGCGCGTCAACCGCGAGCGGAACGTCACGCTCGTCATGGTCACCCATAGCGCGGAGCTCGCGGCGCGCGCGGCGCGCCGCCTGCGGATGAGGAACGGGGCGCTCGAGGACGTGTCGGCGGCCCGCGCCCGCTCGTGCTCCGGGTGACGCCCAGGTCGCCGTTCGCGGCGCTGGCGCGGGCCTGGTCGGGCCCGCAGCCGCCCGGAGCGGAGGTCGCCCTCGCCACCCAGGGGGCGCTCGCCGCGATGCGCCCGGACGATCTCGCCGAGGTGGGTCCGCTCGCCGAGGCGCTCCTGGGCGGCCTCTCCCACCCGGCTCGCAGGCAGGCCTCGCGCCGGGCCCTCCTCGCCTTCCTGGACCGCGTCCGCCGGCGCGCCTTCACGGCCATCCTCGAGCCGGAGGACGTCGAGGCCTGGACGAGGCTCGTCCTCCGCGCCGTGCGCGAGGCGGACTACGCCTTCGGGGACCTGCTCTCCTCGCGGGAGGAGACGGACCCCCGCACGATCGCGCTCCGCGTGATGGGGGCCGATCCGTGCGAGCTCACGGTGGCGGACGTGGCGCGCCGCACCCGAGCCATCGCGCGCGGCCTGCTCCCGCTCCTCGAAGGGGACGGGCAGGCCCGGGTGGCGATCCTGTCCGAGAACGGCCTCGACGCCGCGCTGTGCGACCTCGCCTGCCTGGCGAACGGCATCGTGGACACCCCCCTCCCCGCGAACGCGGTGGCGGAGCAGGTCGTGACCATGCTGCGCCACTCGCGAGCGCGCGTGCTCCTCGCCGCGGACGACGAGCAGGTGGCGAAGGTGCTGCCGTCGCTCTCGGCGCTGCCCGACCTCCGGCACGTGGTCGCCTTCTCGCGCGCCACGGCGGAGCGGAACGGGCTCGCCTCGCTCGAGCAGGTGGTGGGCCGGGCCGGCGAGGCCGACGACGCCGCCCGCGCGGCCCGGGCCGCCGCGGTGAAGGCGACCGACGTCGCCTCCGTCATGTACACGTCGGGGACGACCGGCCGGCCCAAGGGCATCCTCTTCACGCACGAGAACGTCGTCTCGAAGCGCTTCTGCCGGGCGTTCGCGCTGCCGAACGTGAACGAGGGCGACGTCTTCCTGTGCTACCTGCCGCTCTACCACACCTTCGGGAGGTTCCTGGACCTGTGCGGCAGCCTGTTCTGGGGCGCGACGTACGTGTTCGCGCGCTCGGCGGCGCAGGCGACGCTCCTCGAGGACCTGAAGCGCGTCCGGCCCACGGTGCTCATCTCCGTCCCGAAGAAGTGGATGGAGCTCCACGAGGCCGCCGCGGCCGAGGCCGGCTCGGACGACCCCCGCGATCTCGCGGCTCCCCTGCGCGCCCTCACCGGCGGGCGGCTCCGCTACGGCCTCTCCGCGGCCGGCTACCTCGACCCGGCCGTCTTCCAGGCGTTCCACGGCGCCGGCGTGGCGCTCTGCTCGGGGTACGGCATGACGGAGGCCACGGGCGGCGTCACCATGACGGCGCCCGGCGACTACGTCGAGGGCTCCATCGGAAAGCCGCTCCCCGGCGTCGAGTGCCGCGTCGCCGCCGGCGGAGAGCTCCAGGTCCGCGGCGCGTACGTCTCGCCCGGCTACCTCGGCCCGGGCGAGGAGGAGCAGGGCCGGGACGCGGAGGGCTGGTTCGCCACCGGGGACCTCGTCTCCGTCGATCCCTCGGGCCACCTGCGCCTCGTCGGCCGCAAGAAGGAGATCTACAAGAGCCAGCAGGGGCAGACCATCGCCCCGCAGCGCGTGGAGAACCTGTACCGGGACTTCGAGGCGGTCTCCCAGGCCTTCCTCGTCGGCGATCACCGCGAGTACAACACGCTCCTCGTCTGGCCCAACCCGGCCTCGCCCGCCGTGGCGGGCAAGGCGCCCGAGGAGGTGCGGGAGCTCCTCTCGTCGCTCGTCGCCAGCGCGAACCGCTTCCTGGCGCCCTTCGAGCGGGTGGCGGCGTTCGAGGTGCTCCCGCGCGCCATCGACGAGGCGCACGGGGAGCTCACCCACAAGCTCACCTTCAAGCGCGACGTGGTGGAGCGGAGCTTCGGCGCGCTCATCGAGCGGATGTACGAGCAGCGGCACGTCGCCCTCGCCGTGGACGGCTTCTCCCTCCGCGTCCCGAGCTGGGTGCTGCGGGAGATCGGCGTCCTCCCGCACGAGGTGACGCTGGAGGGAGGCGCGCTCCGCGCCCGGCACCGCGTCCTCCCCGTCGGCGCCGTGGCGGCGGCACCCGGCTCCCTGCGCATCGGCGACCTCGCCTACGCGAGCGACGGCGCGCAGGCGGACCTCGGCACGCTGCTCTCGCGCCCGGCGCTGTGGCTCGGGAACGAGGCCCTGCGGACCTTCCTCGGGGACGAGGCCTTCGTGTCGCTCGTGTCGCGGCCGCGCAAGGCCGCGCGGGAGCTTCGCCTCGACCCCCGCTTCTGGCCGGCGCCGCCGCCGGTCCGGGTGCGGCGCCTCCTCGACATCGTCGATCGCGACGAGCCGAGCTTCCACTCCATCCACGCCGCCGGAGAGCTGCTCCGGGCGGAGCGGCCCGAGGCGTCCCGCGCGGTCGCCCATCTCCGCGCGGCCCTCGCCGTGGATCGGCGGGAGCACGCCTCGCTCGCCCGCGCCCTCCTGCGCCGCGCGGCGGACGCGCCGGACGAGGACGTCCGGCGCCGCGCCTTCCGCGCCCTCCTCCCCGACGACGCGGCCTCCGAGACGGTGAAGACGCTGCGGCGCTTCCTCGATCGCATGGGCGAGAGCGCGCTGCGCGAGGACGACCTCGCCGAGCTGGCGAGCCGGGGGCTCTCGGAGGCGCAGGTGCAGGTCCTGCTGCGCGACCTCGCCCGGCGGGCCGAGCGCGACGCGCCGGTCGATCCCTCGGATCGCCGCCTCCTCCTCGGCGAGGTGCGCCTGCTCACCGCCACGGCCATCGCCCGCCCGGCGTGGTTCGCCCAGGTCCGCGTGCCGCTCGCCCGCCTCGCGCTGAACGACGACCCGGAGATCGCCGCGCGCGCCCGCGAGGAGCTGGACCGGCTCCGGCGCGGCTTCTGGAACTGGATCGGCCCGAACCTGCGGCGCGCGGTCGATCCCGCCACCGGCGCCGCCTACGCCTGGAAGGACGTCCTCACCTTCGACCGGCAGGTCGGACCCTCGGAGGCGCAGCACCTCCTCCTCGCCGTCGAGGAGTCGACGCTGGTGCGCGGCTCCGTCTTCCTGCTCGGGGGCGGCGCGCTCCTCTCGCTCGCGGACATCCCGCCCCGGGGCGCCTCGGTCTCGCTCCTCGGCCACCAGCACGGCAAGAACGTCTACCGGCTCTCCATCCACACGCGGGCGCGCGAGAGCTACGACGTCGCCATCAACGTCGCCGAGGAGATGAACTTCCGCGAGTTCAAGGAGGAGGTGGCCTGGCTCCTCGCCGCCGGGGCACGGCCGCCTCTCGTGGAGCAGTTCGGCGGCTGCTTCCCGGAGTGGGGCATCTTCACCGAGGAGTTCATCCCCGGGGAGACGGTGGAGAAGCAGGTGGCGCGCCTGGTGCGCCAGGGCGAGTCGAGGCGGCTCAAGCTCCTCTGGCCGTTCCTGGCCTGGACCGCGCTCGACGCCCACGTCCGGTTCTGGGATCGCACCGGGCGCAGGCTGGCCCTGCGCGAGCCCTCGCCCTCCGCGTTCATCGTGCCGTCGCACGACTACCAGACCGGAGGGCGGCTCGTGTCCATCTCGGACCGGACGCCGTGCGACTCCCTCGACGAGCTCCTCGATCGCTTCCAGCGGTCGTTCGTCGAGCGCGTGGAGGCCTCGGTTCCGGAGCTCCGGGGCGAGGTGAACGACGCGCTGGTGCTCGGCGCCGTCGTCGAGGCGCTCGGGATGGAGCGCGGCCTGGCGCTCCTCTCCCGTGCGGCGCAGGAGTCGAGGCACGCGGTGGCCCTCGAGACCTTCCTGGAGCGCGTCCGGGACGAGGGGCTCCTCCCCCGCCGGGCCTGGTTCGCCATCCGCCGCTATCGCCGCTGGCTGGAGGTGAACCCGGCGGCGACGGTGGAGGCGCGCGGCAAGATGCTCGGCGAGCTGTGGGGGACCTACTCGCTCGGAGAGGTGGAGGAGACCGCCCCCGAGACGCGGCTGCGCTTCTTCCGCGAGACGGTGTTCGCCTCGGCGCGCCCCGAGCTGGCGGCCGCGCTGGACGCGCTCATCGCGCGGGCCCGCGCCCTCCCGGCCGGCGATCTCGAGCTGGAGGAGCCGGTCGCGGCGCTGCGCGGCGCGATCTCGCCCACGCCCGAGGAGGACTGGTTCCTGGCGCGCATGACGTATCGCTACCTCGCCCCCGGCGACGAGGTGGCGCTCATCTCCGTGCCCTCGGGCGGCCACTTCGTCACCGAGGTGGTGGCGGCCATCGGGGACGCGGACGGGAATCGCTTCGTGGCGAGGGGGCCCGTCTCGCCGCGCGAAGTGGCCCGCCTCCTGGCGGTGTTCCACGACGCCAACCTGAACGTGACCTTCGCCGCCGAGCACGAGTTCCTCGTGTGCCTCGACGCGCGCGAGGTCGTGGTGGGCGGCCTCTACTGGGCGCGCTCCGCACCGGACACGGTGCATCTAGAGAAGATGGTCGTGGCCCGCCGCCACCGCGGCGCCGGCCTGGCCGAGAGCCTCCTGCGGGAGTTCTTCCGCCGCCTGGCCTCGCGCGGCGTGAGGCGCGTCGAGACCGGCTGGTTCCACCCCGAGTACCTGCGCCGCTTCGGCTTCCGCACCGACCCGAGCTCGGGGGGGCTGGTGCGCGATCTCGAGCAGGAGGGGGACGGGGCGGGGGCGTCGCCTGCGGCGTCCGAGGCGAGCGACGTCAGCTCGCCATGAGGCGGGGCATGAGCACGAACTCCTCGAGGTGCATGTACTCCGTCACGTCCTCCTCGAGGGCCTCGAGCTCCTCCATGAGCACGCGGTAGGCGAGGCTCGCCCACTCCGGCGCGGAGTAGTCGTCGGCGAGCGCGCGGACCCGGACGAGGAGCCTCGCCACCTCGCCGGGGTGGTGGCAGGCGCGCGGGGCGAGCGCGGCGCCGGTCCGCCTGGGCGCGCCGAGCAGGGCCGGGAAGATCTCCAGCTCCTCCTCGTCGAGGTGCGCCTCGAGCGTCTCGGCGAGCGCGTTGCCCACGTCGCAGAGCGCGTCCAGCTTCTCGTTCCGCTTGCCGTGGAACCCGGCCACGCGCGCGAGCAGGGGCACGATGTAGGGCAGGGCGCGCCGGGCGTAGGCATGGTGCTGCTGGACGATGTGCGCGATGAGCCTCGGGGTCTCCTGGAGCGCCGGCATGATCCCTCCTCTCCCTCTGCTTCCGGATCGAACCGGCACCACGTTACGAATTGCGCGCGGCGCAGGCCAATCAGATGTGCTGGACGGTCGCATAAGCCGCCCTGATTGCCGCGTGGGGTCGGGCGCGCGATAGTGACCGCACGGAAGATGGCGACGCTCGACGGCGAGCACGGCGTGACCGCGGCGGCGCTCCCCGAGCGCCTCCTCGCGTCCACCCTCGCCGTGGGGGCCGTGGCCGTCCCCTACCTCCTGCGCGGCCTCGACGACAACCGGCTCACGAGTTGGAGCTGGGTATTCGGCGCGCGCGACCCCGCCGTGCTCTTCGCTCTCGTAATGGCCGCCGCCGCCGCGGCGCACGCGGTCGCCGCGGCTCTCCCCGCGCGGCGGGCCGAGGCCGTTCTCTTCCTCTGCGCCTTCGGCGCCGGCGCGGCCTTCTGGAGCGAGCCGGAGCCGATCGTGGACGCGGCGCGCTACTTCACGCAGGCGAAGCACCTCGAGCTGTACGGGCCCGTGCGCTTCCTGCGGGAGTGGGGGAGGGAGGTCCCCGCCTGGACGGACCTGCCGCTCGTGCCCTTCCTCTACGGCATCGCGCTCCGCCTCTCCGGCGAGTCGCGCCTCGCGCTCCAGGCGTTCACGACGCTCCTCTTCGCCGGAACGGCCGTGCTCACCTGCCGCATCGGGAAGATGCTCTGGGACGAGGAGACCGGCTTCGCGGCCGGGGCCTTCCTCCTCGCCATGCCGTACCTCCTCGCCCAGGTGCCCCTCGCGCTCGTGGACGTCCCCACGGCGTTCTTCCTCGCGCTGGCGACGTACGCCTCGCTCCGCGCGCTCGAGCGCGGCGGCGCCGCGGGGGTCCTCCTCGCCGGGCTCACGGTGTTCCTGGCGCTCGCCTCGAAGTACTCGGCCTGGCTCCTCCTCTCGGTCCTGCCCGTCGCGGCCGTCGTGCCCGGCGTCGCGAGCCGGCGGAGGCGCCTCGCCGTCGCCGCGAAGATCCTCCTCGTCGCGGCGGCGCTCGCGGCCCTCGCCGCCCTGCCGCGGCGCGAGGTGTACGCGCGCCAGCTCGCGCTCCTCCTCGGCTACCAGGCGCCGGGACTGCGGCGCTGGGGCGAGAGCTTCCTCTCCACGTTCGTCTTCCAGGTCCACCCCTTCGTGACGGCCGCCGCGATCGCCTCGGCGTGGCTCGCGGCGCGGAGGCGGGATGCACGATGGGTGATCGCCGCCTGGCCGGTGCTCCTCCTCGTGACGCTGGGCGTGCGCCGGGCCCGCTACCTCCTGCCCGCCTTCCCCATGCTCGGCCTCATGGCCGCGTACGGCCTCCAGGCGATCCGCGCCGCGGGGACGAGGCGCGCCGTCCTCGCCTGCGCCGTCCTCTCCTCGCTCGCCGTCGGCCTGTACGGCTACCTGCCCTTCCTGAAGGGCACGAGCGCCATGAACCTGCGGCGCGCGGGCGAGTACCTCGACGGCCTCCCCGAGAACCGGGTGGAGGTGATGACCGCCTTCCGGCCGGACGCCGAGGTGAACCCGGCCGTCTCGGTGCCCATCCTCGATCTCTTCACCGCGAAGCCGCTCGCCTACCGGGACGAGGGCATCCCGCGGCCCTCGGGCCGCCGCGCGGAGGAGTCGACGCTCCGCTTCACCTGGGAGCTCGGCGTCGCCGCCTGGTACGCGCAGCCGGCCGAGACGGGGACGGCAGCCGTCGCCGTCGTCACGGACGGCGTCGCACCCTTTCCCCCGCGCGTCTCCGCGCGGCTCCAGGACCTGGTGCTCGACCGCACGTTCGACGCCGACGACGGGGTCTTCGAGCACGTCACGCAGGTCCGGGTGTACCGGCTCAGATCCGTACCCAGCCCCGCCGCAACACCAGGCTCAGGATGACGCCGGCGAGGAACGCCGCCCCCATGTTCCACGCGGCGAGCCCCGCCACGACCACCATGAGGTAGACGTCCTCCTTCTCGCGGCCGATGTCCCGACCGGCGAGGGCCAGCTCCGCGCCGGCGAAGAAGAGGATCACGCCCAGCACGGCCCCGGGAAACACCCGGAAGAGCAGGGCCACCGAGCCGCTGAAGAAGAGCCCCAGCCCCATCAGGATGGCGCCCAGCATGACGAGCGCGCCGCCCGTGCGCGCGCCGAAGCGCACGTGCCCGGCCATGCCGCCCGCGCCGTGGCAGAGGGGGATCCCGCCGAGCGGCGCGGAGACGAGGTTCACGAGGCCGTGCGAGAGGGCCAGGGCGCGATCGGTCACCGGGCTCTCGGGGAAGAGCCGGTTGTTCTCGGCGCGAACGGCGATGATGGCGTTCCCCATGGTGAGCGGGAGCTGCGGGATGGCGAGCACGAGCGCCCCCTCGAGGAGCTCGCTCCAGCCGAAGCGGCCGAGCGCCACCTCCGGCAGCCGGAACGCGGGCCGGATCGCCAGGACCTGCCTCGCCTGCCCCGGGTCGAGCACCCACGCGGCGGCGGCCCCCAGCAGGAGGAGCGCGAACATCGGCGGCAGGCCGCGGCGGCCGAGCAGGGCGAAGGTGAGCGCCAGGCCGAGCCCTCCGAGCCAGGGCGTCACCCACATCAGCTCGGCGCCCTCCCCGATGAAGCGGAGCCCCAGCCCCACCACGATGCCGCGGACGATGGGCTTCGTGGCGAGGCGGGTGGCGAGGCTCACCGTCCCGGTGGCGCCCGCCACGAGCCAGAACAGGCCCGTGAACAGGCCGGCGCCGCAGATGGCGCCCGGGCCGGCCGCGCCGCCCGAGGCGATGGCGGCCCCCGCGATCGCCTTCATCGGCTGGACCGGGATGGGCGTCCGGTAGTGGAGGCCGGCCGCGACCTGGGCGAGCCCCAGCGTGAGCAGGATGCCCGCCGGGTCGAGCTTCGCCACGGCGACGTAGCCGACGACGAACGGGACGAGCGTGCCGAGATCGCCGAACGCGCCGGCGAGCTCGCGAAGGTCGTAGGCGTTGGCCGGCGCCGCCCGGGGCGGCGCGCCGGCCGCGGGCCTAGCTTTCGTCGCCTGCTGCGAGAGCAC
>DATDDC010000501.1:0-5904 GCA_036523995.1 Anaeromyxobacter sp. | reverse complement strand
GATCCCGGTCGCGCTCGAGGAAGGGCCGGAGCGCCCCCGGCGCGCGCGCCTTCGGGAGGAGGCGCCCCAGGCCGAGGACCGCCGTCCGCCGCGTGGTGGGAGGCGCGTCCGGCGACGACGCCACGGTGCGGTGGACCTCCTCGGCGCCCGGGCTCCGCAGGGCCGCCAGGACCTCGAGCGCGCGGGAGCGGCGCGGCGGCATGTCGCGCGACAGCGCGATGTCGGCGAGCGCGGCCTCGCCCTCCGCGCCGAAGCGGCGGAAGGACTCCGGCGAGACTGGCCGGTCGATGACGCCGAGGAGCGCCGCCACCTCCGCCCGGACCTCGGGCGAGAAGGCGGGGGGAGCCGCGACGAGGAGGGCGAGGAGCATCGCGATCACGGGGACTCTCCTATTGGACCGCCGGGTTCCGGCGCATGACGTCGGCCTGCTGGCGCGAGATCTCGCCCACGGAGTAGCGCTCGTCGAAGAGCCAGAACATGAGGTTCTCGCCGCCGCCGCAGCGGGGCTTCCGGTCGATGCAGTAGGAGTTGAACATCACGGTGGGTGAACCGAAGGGATTTCGCTCGGCGCACCTGCTCCGGAGCGCGAAGGGCGCGCAGGCGAGGCAGGCGCACGTCTCCGTGTCGGAGATCGGGTCGAAGATCGTCCCGTCGAGCTCGGTCGTGTGGTAGAGGCCGAGCCAGTGGCCGGCCTCGTGCGCCGTCACGAGCGCGAGGACGTCGGTGCCGCACGTCGCGACGTTCGGGGCGCCGGGCGCGCTGCAGGCGCCCGCCGAGGCCTCGGCGCCGAAGAGGTCGAACACGCCCACCACCGCGCCGCTGTTCACCGTGCCCGGCACGCCGGAGGGGCCCGGGATGGACCCGTCCACGCCCAGCACCGTGAACCCGGCTCCGATGGTCCTGTCCACGAGCTCGTCCGCGAAGAAGAGGTGCACGGCCTGGCTCGGGGCGAGGCCCATGGTGAAGAGCTGCGACAGGTTGTCGCAGCCGGGCGCCACGTCCGCCGGCGAGATGTCCACCACGCCCGACGGGGCGAACCGCGCCTTCGCCCAGGTGGGAAGGTCGTGGACGGTCACGGTGCCGAGGCAGATGCCGGCCTTGGCGTAGTACGCGGCGAAGTTCTTCACCCAGCGTGCAAACTGCGGATCGCTCGCCGCCGCGCCCGCGTTCGGGAGCGACGGGCTCGCCGGGTCGGTCGCGAGGTAGACCTCGAGATCGAGCGTGCCCGTCGAGTAGAAGGGCCGCGGCTCCATGACGACCTGGATGTGATACTGGCCCAGGGAGGAGCCCGTCGCGCAGCCGAACACCGACCGACACTCCAGCGAGAAGTCGTTCACGAGGAACGACCAGGGGCCGGAGGGCAGCGAGCCCGTGGTGAGATCGAGATCCAGGGCGGCGGAGGTGTTCGGGACCGTGAACGCCCCGGAGATGGCGCTGAGGCCGCCGTAGTAGGCGAGGACGCCGGTCACGTCGTTGTACAGCCCGACGTGCGGCAGCGGGGCGAGGTCCGAGTAGAAGAGGGTGCCGTTCGGCTCGCGCACGTCCGAGGGGACGACGCTGTTCGGGATGAGGAACCCCTGGAACAGGACGAACGGCTCCGCGGTGCCGGGGACCTCCTGCGAGACGATGGTGAAGCTCCTCGTGCCGGCGGGGACGCCGAAGGGGACGGTCTCGCCGATGGTATGCGTCCCCAGGTCCAGGAAGCCCATCGCCGCCACGGGATCGCGGACCGGCGTGAGGCAGGCCCCGGGCCCGGGGTCCCCCGGGTCGAAGATGGGGCCGGCCACGATGGTGGGCGTCACCGGTGGTGAAGGGCACGCCGGCGACGCCGGCAGGCTCGAGGTGCAGGCGTGCTCGAAGCAAAGGCCGCTCCGGCACTCGATCGCGCCGGTGCAGGCCTCGCCGTCCGCCTTCCCGGGCGAGGAGCTTTCGTGAGGGCACGCGAGAAGGACGCAGAGACCTGCCGCCGAGAGCACCGGATGGACGCGCACCCCGACTACCCTAGCCGACGAACGCGCGGTCGACGAGTTCCGCGAGGATGCGTGCGGTGAGGCCCCACACGGTCCGACCGGGGCCCGCATCGAACGACCACATCCGCCAGTGGCCCGTCTGGGGATCGACCTCCTCGAAGCTCGCGCGCGAGGCGACCACCGCCGCCTTCACCTCCGCGGGGAGCCGCGCCGGATCCCACAGTGAAGCTCGACGGATCGCGGGATCGAGGAGCAGCGCCAGGGGCACCTCGAAGGGTTCCGAGACCTCGAGCGCGGCGGGCCGGAACGCCTCCGGCGGGTCGCGCACGGCCGCGACCACGGGCGTCACGACGTAGCCCGCGATGCTCGGGAGGTCGTCGAGGACGCCCACGACGCCGACGCGCTCCGGCAAGAGCCCGATCTCCTCCTCCGCCTCGCGGAGCGCTGCGCGGACCGCGTCCTCGCCCGCCTCGATCCCGCCTCCGGGGAACGAGATCTCGCCCTTGTGGTGGCGGACCGTCTCCGTACGGCGGGTGAACAGGATCGTCGGTCCGCCCGGCCGCTCGAGGAGCGGGACGAGCACGGCCGCCGGCCGGAAGGCGGGGATGTCGAGCCGCACGGGCGCGCGCGCGGCGAGCGCCCTGCGGATGCGGGCGAGCGCCTCGTCGAAGGCAGGGACAGGGGCGGGCACGGACCCCGTTTCTAACGCTCCCCCGCCGGCGGGGCGAGGTGCGGTCGGGCCCGTTGACTTATGGGATGCGTCCGGAGACAAGAGACCGTGCGCAGCGACCAGATCAAGAAGGGGTTCGAGCGGGCGCCCCATCGCAGCCTGCTCCGTGCCGCCGGTCTCGAGGACGGCGACTTCGAGAAGCCGTTCATCGGCATCGCCAACAGCCACGTCGACATCATCCCGGGCCACTTCTTCCTCCAGGAGTACGGCCGGGTGGCGAAGGACGAGGTCCGCAAGGCGGGCGGCGTCCCCTTCGAGTTCAACACCATCGGCGTCGACGACGGCATCGCCATGGGCCACCCCGGCATGCTCTACAGCCTGCCCTCGCGCGAGCTCATCGCGGACTCGATCGAGACGATGATGAACGCGCACATGCTCGACGCGATGGTGTGCATCCCGAACTGCGACAAGATCGTGCCGGGCATGCTCATGGGCGCGCTGCGCGTGGACGTGCCCACCGTGTTCGTCTCCGGCGGGCCGATGCGCGCCGGGCACCTCTCCGACGGGACCGCCATCGACCTCGCCACCGCCTTCGAGGCGGTGGGCAAGCGCGCCCGCGGGCTCATGACGGACGCCGAGCTCTACGAGATCGAATGCAAGGCCTGCCCCTCCGGCGGCTCCTGCTCCGGCATGTTCACCGCGAACTCCATGAACGTGCTGTGCGAGGCCATGGGCGTGGCGCTCCCGGGGAACGGCACCATCCTCGCGCTCACGCCCGAGCGCGAGGCCCTGGTCCGCCGCGCTGCCCGGCGCGCCGTCGAGATCGCGGGGGACGACCGGTTCCGCATGCGACGAATCGTGAACGAGGACTCGATCCACAACGCTTTCGTGGTCGACATGGCCATGGGCGGCTCCACCAACACCGTCCTCCACATGCTCGCCATCGCCCGGGAGGCGGGCGTTCCCTTCGACCTGCGCCGCATCGACGAGGTCGGCAGGAAGGTGGCGCACATCGCGAAGATCGCGCCGTCGCTCTCCACCGTGCACATGGAGGACATCCACCGGGCGGGCGGCGTGCCGGCCGTGCTCAAGGAGGCGGCGCGGCGCGGCGGCGTCGTGCGCGAGAACGCGCTCACCGTGAGCGGCGAGACCGTGGTCGAGCGGATCCGGGGCGCGGAGATCAAGGACCGCGAGGTCATCCACACGAACGAGACGGCCTACTCCCAGGTGGGCGGGCTCGCCGTGCTCTTCGGCAACCTCGCCACGGATGGAGCGGTGGTGAAGACCGCGGGCATCCAGCCCTCCATGCGCCGCTTCACCGGGAAGGCCATCTGCTTCGACTCGCAGGACGACGCCATCGCCGGGATCACGGATGGCAAGGTGAAGGAAGGCCAGGTGGTCGTGATCCGCTACGAGGGCCCGAAGGGCGGCCCGGGCATGCAGGAGATGCTCGCCCCGACCTCGCTCATCATGGGCATGGGGCTCGGCGAGAAGGTGGCCCTCGTCACCGACGGCCGCTTCTCCGGCGCGACGCGCGGCGCGTGCATCGGCCACGTCTCGCCCGAGGCGGCGGAGGGCGGCCTCATCGGCCTCGTGCAGGACGGCGATCCCATCTCGCTCGACGTGGAGACGCGGACGCTCTCGCTCGACGTCCCCGACGCCGAGCTGGCGCGGCGGCGCGAGTCGTTCCGGCCGAGGAAGAAGGAGATCCGCTCCTCCTGGCTCCGGCGCTACGCGCACCTCGTCACGAACGCCGCCAAGGGCGCGGTGATGCGGAGTGAGCTGTAGCAGGCCGCGCGCGCCGTCTGCCCTGCGGCCCGCCCGAGTGCGGGAGGGCGACGGCCGCTGAAGTACTCCGCGACTGACCTGGCAACGAGAGGCATGAGTCGGCCGACGGCTCGGGAATCGAAGCCGTTCCGGGGAAGAACGTTCTCCGCGGCGAGCCCCGCGGCAGGGTACGTGACGAATCAGGGCCGAATTCAAACGGCTGCGCGAAGAAGGCGGCCGCTCTTCCGGAACGTCAAATTCAAAGGGCGAGCACACACCCGAGCTCGTCGCCTCGACCTTTCCCTGGATCGTTGGGCCGGTGGAGGCGCGGGCGAGAACGCCGTTCCCCGTCGAGCAGGCTCTTCTCTGCGTGAAGTATGACCGCGCGAGCGCCGTGATCGCCGCCGTCGGCGTCGGCATCTTCCTGGTGGCCGGGTTCTTCTTGATCGGACATCTCCTCCGGCACCGCCACGACCGCACCGCGGGTCTCATGGGCCCGTAGCCCTTGGTTCAGCTCCGCCTCCACGCGGCCGCGAAGAAGGCATCCGTGCCGTGGCGATGGGGCCACGTCCGCAGGAACCCGTTCGCCGTCAGGACGGCGGGAGGCGCCGCCAGGGCGGCCCGCTCGAGGGCGGGCTCCCGCGCCTCGAAGGCGAGCGCCACGGCCTCGTCCTCCTCGCGGCGAAAGGTGCAGGTCGCATAGGCGAGCGTGCCGCCCGGGCGGACGTGCCTCGCGGCGCGCGCGAGGATGCCGAGCTGCAGCTCGGGCAGGGCCGCGAAGCTCGCCGGATCGAGCCGCCAGCGCACGTCGGGGCCGCGGCGGAGGACGCCCAGCTCCGAGCAGGGCGCGTCGACGAGCACGCGATCGACGGCGAGCGCGGAGGGCGGCTCGGCGCCGTGGACCGCGACGATGGAGCCGGCGCCGGCCCGCGCGGCGCGATGGCGGAGGCGCGAGAGCTTCTCCGCGTCCGGATCGGCCGCATGGACCCGGCCGCCCGGTCCGACGGCGGCGGCGAGGAGGAGCGTCTTCCCGCCCGCCCCGGCGCAGAGGTCGAGCACGTCCTCGCCGCTCCGGGCGCCGAGGGCGAGGCCCGCGAGCTGGCTCGCCTCGTCCTGGACCTCGAAGAGGCCCTCCTGGTGCGAGGGGAGGCCGTACACGTTCGGCCGCGCAGAGGTGACGACGAGGCACCCGGGCGCGAACGCCCCCGGGCGCGTCTCCACGCCCTCCCCGCGCAGCCGGGCGGCGAGCGCCGAGGCGTCGGTGCGGAGCCCGTTCACGCGGAGGCACACCGGGCCGGGCAGGTCGAGCGCGTCGGCGAGGGCCTCCGCCTCGCTCCCGGCCGCGGAGCGCAGCTCGTCCGCGAGCCAATCCGGGAGCGAGAACCGATCGGCGAGGCTCGCCGGCGTCGGGCGCGCCGGAGGAAGGTCGCCCTCCCCGAGCCCGCAGAGCGCGGCCGCGTCGGCGCGGCCGGCGAGGCGGCCGAGGAGCGCGGCGAG
>DATDDC010000500.1:0-7652 GCA_036523995.1 Anaeromyxobacter sp. | reverse complement strand
CTACGGGAACTGCCCCGGATCGGGCCCGATCCTGAGCGCCTGACTCCACACCCCACGAGGGCCGCCCTGGTCGCAGCGAGACCCGACGCGGACGAGGCTCCCGCTGGCCGTCGGGGGCCTCGTCGTCGCCGTTCACTCCGGGAACACCTGGTCCACGCCCTCGCCCGCGGGCGGAGGCTCGAGCTCCTCGGGCGGCGCCTGGGCGCGGGCGAGCGGGGGCGGAGTCGATTCGAGCCCGAGGCAGTCGAGGATGCGCCTCGCGACGGTGGCCTCGGTGATGAAGCCAGGTAGTCGACGCGCATGCTCGTGCCGTTGCCGCAGACCTCGACGCCGCGGTTCCTGTGCCACGCGCAGCCGAGGCGGACGTACTTCTTCCCCTTTCTGACGGACGACGAGATCGCGAGGCTCGCGCCGCATGAACACCGGAACAAGCCGGCGATCGCGTGGCGCGTCTTGCGGTAGCCGGTGTCGCCCTTCCTCGGGCGCGACCGGTCGGAGAACAGCGCCTGCACCAGGCGCTAGAGCGCGTCGGGGATGATTCGGAGCTCCTCGTCGTGGCGTCGGACGAGATCCTCCTCGGCCCGCATCACGGGGCGCCGCGGATGGCGTCCCGTCCGACGCGCCCGCTCGCGCTCCGCCTCGGAGAGGAGCGCCTCGGGGGTCTTCTCCCAGCGGCGGCGGCTCCACGACCAGCCCCCGACGTACCTCGGGTTGAGGAGGATCGTGCGGACGCCCGACCTGTCCCACGACGGCTTGCCGCGCGAGGAGGGGACGCCTTCGCGGTTCAGTTGGTGGGCGATGTCCCGGAAGCCGGCGCCGCGCGAGTACTCGTCGAAGATGCGGCGCACGATCGCCGCCTGCGCCTCATCGATCTCGACGCGCGTGCCGATCCGGTTCTCCCGGTCGCGCTTCTCCGGGGGCAGGCCCTCGGGCCACTCGGGCACGAGCCGGTATCCGTAGGTGCGGGCGCCGGCGTGGAAGCCGTGGAGCACCTTCGAGGCGAGGCCGGCCCGCGTGCGCCGGCTCAACTCGTAGATGTTCTCCTCGTTCATCGCGGCGCGGACGTGGTTGAGGAGCCGCGGGTCCTCCTGCGTGAGGTCGGGGCCGCTGTCGACGCTGATCAGGCGAACGCCGCGGGCCCGGAACGTCCCCGCGAGTTGCGCGAGCACGCCGCCACGATCCAGCCGGGAGTCGTCGTCGACGAGCACGGCATCGAAGGGCGGGGGCGCCGGATCACGTAGGAGGCCCAGGAGCCGCTGGAAGGCCGGGCGCGGAGCACCGCGTCCCGCTCTCGACGCTGCGCGACCACCTGCGCCGGGCGGCGTGAGGCCCCGCCCGAGGGGGGCAGAGAGCAGGGGGCGGCCGCCCTTTCCTCGGGGGCATGCGGACATGCGTCACGTAGCGTCGCACGACGGTACCTGTCGCACGACGGTGGTTGGCGTGTATATACATCCCTGGAGTGGCCGCTCGGAGGAGGTGGCCGATGCCCAGGACGCTTCGCCTCTCTGACCTCAAGAACCTCTCCCCCGGGGCGCGCGACGCCGCCCTCCGCGACTTCGCGCGCGCCGCGCAGGCGAGCCCGAACGGCGCGCTCGTCGAGGTCGAGGCGCAGATCCGCGCGTTCGAGCGCCGGCACGAGATGTCCTCCGACACGATGCGGGCCCGGCTCGCCGCCGGGGCACTCGACGAGACCGCCGACGTCGCGAGCTGGCTCATCGCGCTCGACGTTCAGAGACGGGTGCTTGGGCGCTAAGCACGGCCCGAACAGCCTCCGCAACTACCTTTCCATCCACGAGACCGTCAGGGGCAATTCGACCGTGACGGCTTCGTGGACGTGAGTGCTCTGGAACTCGAGCCGCTCGGCGCCGGGGCGATCAAGATGGTCGGGGAGATCCGCTGCCAGGGTGGGCTGGTCTGCACCGTCGAGAAGGTGCTCGCCGTCGTGGACCGCACGAACCCGGACGACCCGCTCATCCAGACGGACCGGTACGCGTACAACGTCCACGTCGCCGGGCACGGTAACCTCTTCCGCTACGACAACGTGCACAAGCACCCGGGCCACGCGGACGAGAATCACCGGCACGCCTTCGACTGGCGCACGGGCGAGCAGATCGGGATCACCTGGGTGGGACCGGACTGGCCGACGCTGGGAGAGGTACTCGCCGAGATGCGCGAGTGGTACTGGGCCCACTCCGCGGAGCTGTAGCTGGGGGGGCGTTAGACCCGACCATGAGGACGCTTTTGCAAGAGCGTCTGCTTGGTCACCTTCTCACGGCGCGAGGCGCGGTCGGCGTCGGTCCAGGGCAGCGGGAGCGGCTTTCCGACCGGGCGGAAGCTCGCTGCGACGTCCGGGTCGCTGGGGCGGCCAGCGCGCTCGAAGATCTCGGCGGGCGACGCTGCGCGCGTCCAAGCTGCCGACGTCGATCCGCGCTGCTTCCCTCTCGCGGAAAAGCCGCAGCTCCTCCTCGCGCCAGCGCTCGATCCGCAGGATCTCCGGCGCGACGGCCGGAGGCGGCGGAACGCCCCGGTCCAGCCATGCCGTGTCGGTCACTCCGATCTGCCGGAGGCGCCTCATCACGTCGGCGTGGGGCTCGCCGATCGCATTGAAGACCGGCGCGGGAAAGGGCGCGCCTCCGCCGGCTCGGGGCCCGTCCCTGCCGGCGGGGCGCGCGGGCGCCGCGAGCGACGGCGCCCCCGGAGACGCGGCGGCCATCCCTGGGCCGCCCTCCAGCTTCTCGTAGTGCTCGCGCTTCTTCTCGAACTCGATCTCGTCGCGCCGGTTCGCCTGCTCCGTCCGGCGGAACGCCCGGTTGAGCGTCCTTCGCGCCTTGAAGCCCAGGCTGGCCCAGCCGTGCCGCCGGCGGATCACCTGCTCGCGCCAAGCGGGATCGTTCACGAGGTCGGGCGCGAGCGGGTCGGCCTGGAGGAGGCGCCCCGCCTTGAGGAAGGGGAGGGCGGTCCTGGCGACCGGCCCTGAAGCACGGACCGCCTCCGCGAAGCCCGCGTTGATGCGCTAGAGCGCGGCCACGACGGCCGGGCCGTCGATGACGTGGTTCATCGGGAGACCTCGACCACCGGTGTCGGAGTGGACTGGAGCGACGACGGCGCCGGATCGGCCGCGAGCAGGTCGTCGAGGGAGACGCGCAGCACCTCGGCCAGGCGCCGCAGGGTCTTGGTCGAGGCGACGCCCGAGCACGCCCACTCGACCGTCCGGATCGCGAGGCCGGCGCGCTCGGCGAGCGCCTGCTGCGTTACGCCGTGCGCGTACATCGCCTCGCGCAGACGGCGAGGGTCGAAGCGGCGTCGGACGGCGAGCGGCGAGACCATGCCCCGCACGTTGGACGCAAGGAACCTGTCAGCATCAAGGAACGGCGGGACGCGCGCGTGTCCCATGCGCCCAGAGCGCCACCTTCGGGATCCGCAGGTGGTGCACGACGGGCTGCGCGGACAGTTCAGGATGCGCCCGCAGTTTGAACCTGCGACTCACGGGCCTCTGCTCATCGAGCAGCCACTCCATCAGCGGCTGACGGTCACGCAGGAGCGCACTTCACGGCCCCTGCAGCAAAGTCCAGTGGCAATATGCGCCGATTCAAGAGCTGCGACGCGTGCGCCTCGCGAGGACCATCGGGCGCGGTGGAGCGTTTCGCACGCGCCTGCCATGGGCATGCGCTCGCCGGCTGAGGGCACCAAGACGGTGGGCGCGGACATCGCTCGCCGACCGGCTCGGGCTCAAGCTCGACCTTTGGGATGCGCAGAACCGCTTCCGGGAATGGCCGGGCTCCCCGCCGGTGAGGCTCGAACGCGACCTCGTGGCCGGAGCTCGCGCGGCGGGTCTGGTTCGAGCTTCGGCCGTCCTTGCGCGCGCGGGGTACGCGCAGGATGCGTGAGGTCCCGGTCCGATCCGCCCCCGCCCCCGCCTCGCCCTCCGCGCTTACGGCTCCGCGACCGCCTTCCTGAGCGCGCCCTCGATCGAATCGGGGGCGCAGCGGATCCGCATGAAGCTGTGGTCGCCCATCATCGAGAGGTCGGTGAAGTTCATCGCGATCCGGAACTTCGCGTGGAGCGCCTGGACCTCGCCCTTCGAGACGACGACCTCGTACGGCAGGTGGCCGGTCGAGCGGAGCGGCTTGAAGTCGATCGCCTTCATGATGCTCGCGTCGCCGCCGCAGCCGTCCGTCAGGGCGACCCCGAACACCGTCTCGTCGGGTGAGACGTCCACGCGGTAGATCTTCCTCGCTCCGCCCTTCTTCGCCGCGAGCCCGGCTTCGACGGCCTCGACCGCTTCATCCTGTGAGCTGAACTTCGCGAGCTCCCACGGGTCGTCGAAGTAGGGCATCCCGATCATGTAGTGGTAGTGGGCGAGGTCCTTCGCGGTCTTCCCTTCCGGCGGGCCGTACTCCTCGACGGTTCCCAGCGCCGCGGCGAGCTTCGCCGCGACCGGCGCGAGGTCGGCCTTCAGGCGGTACGCCGCGGCCATGTACACCGGGCTCGTCCAGGCCACCTGGACCTCGCCGCCCGCCTTCGTCACGGTGACGCGCTGCGCGGCGGCGTACCCGCCGAAGCGCTGCTGCGCGGCGGCAGCCTTCAGCTCCGGGCTCGTGACGGCGAGGACGATCGCGCCGCTGTACGGCTCGTAGCTTCCGACCACCTCGAACCCCGCAGCGGCGAGCTTCGCCTTCGCATCCTCGGCGACGCTCGCCGGCTCTCCGGGCCCACGGCTCGCGAGCACGAACGGCTTCAGCTTCGACTCGCCGGCGCGCGCGACGCCCCCGGCGATCGCGAGCGCGAGGACGCACCATTTGCCCCAGTGACGCATGATCCCCTCCCGAGTTGCGGCGCCCCGCGGAGCGCCGATCGTTCGCGGCATCGTACATGACCGCGGCAAGCCGGTCGGTGGACATCGCGCGCGCACGACGGCCGGTCCGAAACGAAACGTTTCACGTCCTCGTGAAGGCCCGTTCCGGCGCTCGGGCTCCGCTCACCCCCCCCCGCCAGCCGCGTCGCGGACCCGCGGGCGCGTCGCAGGGGCCGCGCACGGCGTTCGTCGAGCCCCCCGTTAGAACGCTCCCGCATGCTCGATCGCACCCTCACCCTCGGCCACGCGGGGGCCCTCGCCATCCGGGACGGGTTCCTCGCGTACCAGCGGGAGCGGTCGCGCATCACCGCCCGAGCCCGCGGGCGGTTCGAGCGGCGGGAGTGGGCGCAGGGGCAGGCCGACGCTCGGGAACGGCTCGACGTGCGGGAGCGGCTCGTCTACGAGACCGTCGGCGCGGTGCGGGCGGAGCTGGGCGGCGCGGCCCATGACCACGACGTCTGGCGCGGCATGAAGGAGCGGTATCACGCGGAGGTGGAGCTCCGGGCCGACGCGGAGATCGCGCTCTCCTTCTTCAACTCGGTCACCCGGCGGGTCCTCGCCCCGGTGGGCACCGATCCGGCGATCGAGTTCCTCGCCGCGGACCGTCCGCCGGCGCGGGAGGGGCCGGTCCCGGTGTACCGCACCTTCCGGCGCGAGGTGACGACCGCGCGGCTCCTCGAGAACTTGCTGCGCGCGTACGCGCTCTCCGTTCCGTACGAGGACCTCCAGCGGGACGTGCGGTTCGCCGCGACGGAGCTCGACGCGCACCTCCGGGAGCTCGCCGACGGGCAGCCGATCGACTCCCTCGAGATGGCGCGGCCCGTGTTCTTCCGCGGGAAGGGGGCCTACCTCGTGGGCCGGCTCCGGCGCGGGCGGTACGTGACGCCGCTCGTCCTCGCCCTCGTACGGCGATGTCGGCGTCGAGCTCGACGCGATCCTCTTCAGGCCGGAGGAGGCCTCCATGAGGCTGACGCTGTGGCGCGGGCTCTTGAAGGGGTCAGACGAACAACCTCGCGAACTACAACTTGTTCACCCAGACGATGATGTTGTACGCGATGAGGGTGGAGCTCGAGGAGGAGCAGAGGACGGCCCACCAGTGTGGATACAGCTTCGCGCTGGGAGCGGGAGATCCCGGCCTGATCCTGGCCGTGTTCCCGAACTACGACTGGGCAGTACCGGCGCCGCCGGGCACCTGCATCCAGCCGCCGAATCAGTAGGAGGCGCCGTGGGGTACTGGGAGAACACGACGTACGTGCAGCACGGGAGCGTCGCCGACGTGGCGAGCCGCCTCGCGTCGCTGTTCGCGAAGGAGGGGATGGCGCCGGTGGAGACGCCTCCGCAGCATGCGCACCGAGGTATCGGCGAGGCGATGCAGTACGACGACGCGCTCCACAACGACCTCTGGGGCGTCGCGGTGTTCCCGGGCGCGCCGTCGTGGACGATCGTGAAGACCGCGCCGCTCGAGCTGCTCGGCGAACGGCGCCCGGGGGCAGACTGGATGCGTCTCGCCGAGGCCTGCGCGGCAATCGCGGCCTCCGCGGTCCAGGTGAACGTGTACGACAGCATCGGGATCGTTCTCGTCGAGGTCTCCCCGGAGGGCGAGGTGCTCCTGTCGGGCTTCAACGATCGCGGGCCCAACCCCTTCGTGTGGCACTCCGAGCGGCTGGACGAGGCGACCGCCATGCCGCGGTTCCGGCTCCATCCCTTCGGCAACGTCCAGGGCCCCGGTCTCAACTCCACGAAGATCGCCCGTGAGCTCGCGGCGAGCCTCGGCGGCGGCAACGAGGAGTTCTGCGACAACGCCGTCTCCGTCGACACGCTCGTCACGCACAAGCCGCTCGACGCGCGCGGCGGGGTCGTCTCGTACTTCAGGTGGCAGGGTCCGAGCAGGGGCCGCTCGGGGGGCCGCGGGTGACGCAGCCGTAGCGATGAGCCATGACTATCACCTCCTGAGGCTGCGCAAGCCGGCGGGTTGCCTGAACGATCCTCACCCAGGATCACGTGGTCCGCGACGATTGGTACGAGGAGGCGCGCGAGATCTTGCGCAGCACCTTCCCCGGGATCCGCTGGAGCGAGACCTCCTCGGATCTGCGCGGGTACGCCGCGGAGCCGGGCGCGGGCAGGCTCTAGATCGCGCTGCGGCGCGACGCCGATTTCACGAGCATCCTCGTGCAGGGCTCGCATCACCCGAGCAGCGCGCGTTCATCCAGAAGCTCTCGGCCCGATGCCGCCCGCCACGAGGACGCCGGGCGCGTCCTCCTCGAGGAAGAAGCGACCCCGCGGGCCGGAGATCCGCACCCGGTCGCCGGGCTCGAGCGCCAGGAAAGCCCGCTTGAGCTCGCTCTCCGAGCGGCGCGCCGCGAACTCGAGATAGGGCCGCTCCGGGCAGCTCGCGATCGAGAAGGGGCGCGCGTGCTCCCGAGCTCGAGATGGTGCGAGTCTGATCGACACCCGTCACCGATTCTCTTCTTCCTTTCGCCTGCGCTCGTCGCGCGATTGTGGCGCCTTCCGATCTGGCTTCGCCTCTGGCTTCGCCTCCGGCTTCGCCTTCTGCGATGGGTCGGCCTGCGGACCGGGCCGTCCCGGGGCGTCGGCGGTCGGGGCAGCCCGCCGCTCCGGTTGCGCCGGAGGGGGCCGGTCGGTGCGCATGTCCTGTGGCCTCGCGCGCGGCTCGCCCGAGGGCTGCGCCCGTCCAGGCGGGCCAGGCTCCGCGGCACGCGGCTCGGGCCGCCGCTGATCGCTCGGTTGGGCCGAAGGAAGCCGCTCGGTGCGCGTCTCCTGCGGCCTCCCGCGCGGC
>DATDDC010000499.1:0-1878 GCA_036523995.1 Anaeromyxobacter sp. | reverse complement strand
CGTCGCGGCGGAGTCGGCCGACGCCCTGCCGCCGCGCACGCAGCGGCTCTTCGACGAGGCCGTGAAGGCCGAGGAGGACCAGAGGAAGCTCAAGGTCCCGACGGACTGGAGCTACCTCGAGCGCAAGTGGCGCGCCGTGCTCGACGAGAGCGACCTGGCCGAGGCCCGCTACAACCTCGGCGTGGCCCTCGAGGCCCAGGGCCGGCTCGAGGACGCGCGCGCCGAGTACGAGCGCGCCAGGGCGCTCAAGCCCGGGCTGCGCCAGGCCGCCGTGAACCTGGGCGTCCTCCTCGAGAAGCAGGGGGACGTCCGCGCGGCCGCGACCCAGTACCAGGCGGTCGCCCGCGACTTCCCCGACGACGCCGTCTCGCGCGAGCGGCTGGCGGTGCTCTACCGCTCGACGGGCCAGCTCGAGGAGGCGTGGCGCCTCGCCCGGGAGGCGCTGGTGCGCGACCCGCGCTCGGTCGCGGCGCAGAAGGTGCTCGTGCACGTCGCCTTCTCCAAGGGCGATCTCGACCTCGCGAAGCTCGTGGCGCTGCGCGCCCAGAAGCTCGACCCGGCCGATCCCGAGCTGCCCTTCCTCGTCGGCCAGGTGTACGCGAAGCAGGGGGACGACGCGGCCGCCTCCGTGCAGTTCCGCAAGGCGCTCGCGCTCCGCGGGGACTACCTCGCCCCGCGGTACGCGCTCCTCCAGGCCGCCCTCCGCAAGCAGGCCTGGGGCGGCGTGGCGGAGCACGCCAGCGCCCTCCTCAAGGTGGATCCCTCGAACGCCGCGCTCCACCTCGTCCACGGCCTCGCCCTCCGCCATCTGGGGAAGGCCGACGAGGCGCTCGCCGCCTACCAGCGGGCCGAGAAGGCCGGGGGAGACCGGCTCCCCGAGGTGCGGCTCGCGCGCGGCGTGCTCCTCGCGCGCATGAAGGGGGAGTGCCAGCCCGCGCTGGAGGAGCTCAAGGCCTACCAGCGGGCGGTTCCGGTGGTGCCGGACGCGGCCCAGGTGACCCGGGTGGTCCGGGATTGCGAGAAGATGCTGGAGGAGAGCCGGAAGGCCGCCGAGGCCGCGAAGCAGATGCAGGCCGAGGCGCAGCGGCAGAAGGCCGCGCCGGCCAAGGAGGGCAAGGCGGCGCCCGAGCCGGGCCCCGCCCCGCAGAGCCCGCCGGCGCCGAAGTAGCCGGCGGCTTCATGGCTCCTCCGATGGGGTGGTAAGCTTAAACGTGAGGATTCCGATGAAAAGGATGGCTCTCGTCGCGCTGCTCTCGATCCTGCCGCTCGGGGCGCTCGCCCAGGAGAAGAAGGCGCAGCCCCAGCCCAAGATCGAGTACGAGAAGAAGACGGTCATCAACTTCGAGGACGACACCATCGAGGGCGACCTGAAGAGGCCCGACGGCGAGTACGTCGAGGCCCGGCAGAGGGTCGACCACTCGAACCTCATCCGCATCCGCGAGGACTGGCGCGAGAAGCTCATGCAGGCTTCGGGAGACCTCTAAGAAGGGCGGCGTCGACGACCCCATGGCCACTCCGATCACGCTCAAGGTGTTCCGCGGGGACGAGCTCGTCCGCACCGAGCGGTTCAACCGCGAGATCATCAAGATCGGGCGGCTCGCCTCGGCGCACCTGTGCCTCGAGGACGACAAGATCTCCCGCATCCACTCGGTGATCGAGGTCTCCCCGGAGGGGAACATCTCCATCATCGACATGGGGAGCGCCGAGGGGACGTTCGTCAACGGCAAGAAGGTCTCCCGCGGCGCGCTGCGGCTCGGCGATCAGATCACGCTCGGCGGCCTGCGCATCGTGCTGGAGATGCCCGAGGGAGCGAACCTCCTGGTTCTGCCACCTCCGTGCCTCAAGCCTGCCATTGCTACCGGGCACTGCGTGGTGGTT